>JAZRYS010000275.1:0-47801 GCA_045600865.1 Candidatus Aphodosoma sp. | reverse complement strand
GGGCGACACCTGACCGAGACACCATCGACACTCCATCGATATACCATTTACATACTGTCAATACACAGCGTATGGTAAGGTGATCATAAGCAGATATGATGCTCTTATAGCAGAGAAATAGCAGAGGATTAGCTTAGGATTAGCTTAGGATTAGCTTAGACAAAAAAAAACAATCGTTACTATTCCGATACTAACACGAACATTTATCAACTTAAAATCTTTATATTATGGCAATTTTAAAAGGCTTCAACAACAGAATCAGAGGTTCATTCGGCAATGTGACATTCCGTCAAAAGAATGGAAAGACAATCATATCCGAAAGGATAACCTCATCCAACGGAAGCAAGACGCCCGCACAGCAACGTCACAGGATGAAGTGGGCAAACATCGTCAAAATGTACAAGGGGTTGCTTCCTCTTTTTGAGTGCGCTTTCGAGGGCAAGACGGACAACGTGACCGACTACAACATGTTCGTCAAGGCCAACATCAACATGCAGCCTGTATATCTGACAAAGGAGGAGGCTGCTGGTGACGCATGCGTCGTAGCGCCTTACATCATCACCCATGGGTCGCTGCCTTCCATCAAGGTGAACGGTACAGGAGCGAATTGCATCACAGACATCGCACTCGGTTCTCTCGTAATCGACGAGTCAACCACCATTGCTGAGTTCGCCCGCACAATCGTGCAGAACAATATGGAATACGACTATTACGACAAGATTGAGTTTATCCACATCGAGCAGCAGGTAAACGAGGCAACCCACCTGCCTTACGGCATCTTCAAGACATACAGAGTCGTATTGGACAAATTGAATGTTTTTCCTTTGCTCAGCCAGGTGCCTGCCGAAGGGTTCACCACAATTGATGGTCACCTCGGACACCATACAATCGCTGACAGCAACTACGCCTACGCATGGGTCCACACCCGCAAATCGTCAGGCAAAACGCACGTAAGCAGCCAAATGCTCATCGACAATAACTCGCTCCTGCCAAAATACACCTCCGAGGAGGCATACCAAAGGGCAGTCGAAACGTATGGCGGCGAGCACGACAAGCTGCTATGAAAAAAATGTAGAGACGCGGCATGCTACGTCTCTACGGGTTATCCCCTCATTTTCCATGCAGCAAACAATCCTGCCATCAGGAACAGTACTGACAGGCCATCGCCAAGAGGTGCTTCGCCTGCTCCTGGAACACCACCTGGGCCGCCACCTGTACCTTCTCTACCTATTCGGCTTTGGCCGCTTTTGTCATACTCAACCGTCACATCCTCACCGCCCAAGGCGGACAAAGTCACCGACGACTGCTTGACAGCCACCATCTTGGCAGGGTTTGCCCTATTCTCGCCATAGTGGTTCTGTTGCGGAGCATATCTGTATGTCCTCTCGGTTGAGCCGCCGCCGGAAAAGCCACCATAGTGACGACCATAGCCTTCAGCAAATGCCTTGTCTGTCACTATGCGCACCCTCTTGGTTGCGGCAGGCGAGGCTGCGTTGAACGAATAGTTGCCATTGACGTTGGTCTTCACACCTGTGCTCTGTCGGGTGATGTCGTACCTGCCGTTGGCTTGACTGAAATCCCAGCCGCTGTTCTCGTTCTTGTTGTAATTCCTGTCGTAGTTTCTATTGTACGGGTTGCTGCCACCACCGTGGGTCACACCGTTCAGTTGCGTGCCACTATAGTTCCAGCTGCCAAGGTTCCACCAGTAAGAAGAGCCCTTGTAGTTCCAGCTCTTGTTGCTTTCCCACCAGTTGGATGAGGTCTTGCGGCTCCAGACGGTTGTAGAACTCTGTTTGCGGAAATCCCTGCTCTTCCAATTGTCGGCACTTGCCGTTGTACCAATCATCATAATGAGTGCTATTGCAATCATCAATGACATTCCATATCTTTTATTCATAATGTTTTAATTGTGTCGCCCTTACAGGGCTATATCAAATAATACCCTTATTTACACAGGGCTCACGCCCTGTGCTGATCTATGTCGCCCTTACAGGGCTAATTATCAATTATTAATTCTCAATTATTAATAAACCACTTTAACGGTATTCACATTCGCATTGTTGCGGACGGTTATCATATATACTCCACGTACTGCAAACTGGTAATCAATCCTGTCACCTGTTGCTTCGGACACGTGTAACGTCTTGCCTGTCGCATCCACTATGGTCACTATTGCGCCAGCCTCGATACCCTCGATAGTTGCGATGCCGTCGTGCACATAGACCGCAATGCCATTTGTCTTGTCTTCAGTGTCGTCGGTTATCGTTATCACCTCATCAACCTTTATCACCAGTTCCAGACGGCCTTCGGTGGCACCTGGCATCAGGTGGAGCGTCTCGCTCTCACCGTCCGACAGTTTCACATACGTCTCAAGCGTCTTGTCGTGCAGCACCACGTCACCGATGTTGTAGTTCGACAGCTCGCTGCTCATAGCTATGGTGTAGTCGCCTTCGGCAGCAACCTTCACGGCGAGAGGTATCACCTTCTCACCCTCGCTGATGTTCATCTCGTTGAATGAGAAGTCGAAGTCGCCATACTGGGTGTAGATCTCGTTGCTGCTCTGGTGACCCTTGAGAAGGTCTTCCTGCTGCAGGAAGTCATCGGACGACAACACGTTACTGATTATAGTCGTGCGGTCAATCATACGACTGTTGTCGTTTAGAGTTATGGTGACATATTCCGGCAATATTGCAGGGGCACGCTGCATATCTTGTTCTGGCGAAGTGCCCGATACTGTCACCGTTCCATTGCCTGCCGCATCGCTCTTCTGTATGAAGACTGTCTCGAATGGCTTGATTTCCGCATTGAGAACAGGAATGTTTGGTGCATAATCCTCAACCTTGGCAGTATCGCCCCTGTCAAACAGCACCTTGCGCACGTACTTGTTGAAACTGTATTGCGAACTCCTTACAGAACCATAGAATGGATTGCCCACAAGGTTCCAGCCGCTATAGGCATTCATGGCATCTGCCCTTGTTACAGGGATTTCCACCTCGCTCTCCGAAGAAGCAATCTCTGTATAATTATTGCTTGCAGTGAATGTTGCGATTACAGCCAACGAGGTATCAGGATTATTCTTGTTGGCTTCATACCAATCTGCCGATTCAACAATGGCAATCACATAGCCTTTGTTTTTCTTGAGTGTATCATACTTTGATTTAATATAGTAGGCAGCATAGCCTGTGGTCGTATCGCTTGTATATGCACTCTCGTCCCATTTGAAGAGCACGTAGTGATGAACGGCAGTCTCAGTTGAATTGACTGCATCTTCTATAGAATTGCATCTTATGACATCAGTTGTTCCCACCTTCACTCTAATATTCCCATATATGCAATCAAACGGCAGCGAGAAATAGTAGTACTCTTTGTTGTTGAGTGCAAATTCAGCTTTGATTTTGGTGGATCCATCAAGAGGGATATTTGCCACGGCGAAACATTCAGGATAGGTTCTGCCTACGAGGTCAGCCTGGAACATCACTTCCTCGCAATTCTCATCAATAAAGTCATCAAGCGCAACATCCACAGCTGTCTTGGCGATTCGTATCTTGCTGAGCCTATTGACATCTATTGTCACCTCGTCTTCGTTGAGCCTTGCCTCAATCAGATTTTTGTTGTTCGGATCTTTCCTTGCTATAGAGTTTTTTGGAAAAGATAACTTTGCACCAGTGAAAGCTTTGAACACTCCCGTATTGTCACCTATTTCGCTTTCTGCAACTGAAGGACACTCAATATTCAAAGTTTGATCATAACCGAACGGACGCTGGGTCAATGCTGCACCATCACACAGGTTCACTTTGTAAGCCTTCGAAACATAGTATTTATTTCCATTATATAGCATCTCGTTTTCAGAGATTTTCATGGCGATCTTGTCGTTTTTAGGCTTGCCGACAACTTCCATCTCGGCAGGTATGTTCACACGAACTGTATCATTCAATCCATTTCCGTCAAAGGCATCGCCATGAGTGGCAACAATGGTATAAGTGACATCTCCGTCTGTCAGAGTCGCTGGAACATCAAGCTTATGCTTGTAGTTAAGATAACTGCTCGCAGGCGAAGTGGTATCCGAAGGAGCGTAGGTGATATCAAAATCAGCTGCTGTCAAGTCATCCTCATCAAATGCCGCTTTCGTTATTTTCATATTGTCATTTCCAGTTCCGCAGATTGTGTATGTGACATTGTCTTTTACCACATCAATTCCCGGGTCGAAGCATAGTTTGATGTTGGCACGTGATGGAGAAATCCTATGGATTGTCATTGATGGCACTCCTGCACTGTCGATTGTTGGTGTGATATTATCTTGGTAAGCAAATATAGTCCTGTTGACATCATCTGTTTTTCCGCCACGGAAAGACATGTGAGTATAATCTTCACTGTAAGCCAACACGGCAACAGCCAGGTTGCTTTCGCCATCCCAATAGAATGTATTGTCCAACGCAAGTTCAACCCAGTCGCATTTCTTGTTGAAGTCGATAGGTTTTTCACTCATCACTTGCGTAAGTCCTGCAATCCAGTCATTATCACTTATGAACGACTCTTTAGTGGTATTGCCTATCCATACCGTAGTGGCTTTCCTATATGCTCTTTCATTATTGCCCCCGTAATCCGTCTGATGGAATGCAATGCTTGATATGTCGCCGGCCTGATACCCCTGGGCATTGAGTTCGCCAGCAGTATATATCTGCACAGTGTATGAAGCATCGAAATTAGAAAAGACAGGTGCATCGGTAAACCCTCCTTCATATCCCAAGACAAACTCACTGCAGTCTCCGTCAATATCAGCATTCTCTATCTTGAGAAGATAAAGCTGACACACTCCATTGGCACCTGTACGGGACAAAACTATGTATCCGGTAGTATTTGCGGCGATATGCAAAGGCAGGGTCGCATTGAATACTCCAGTATTATATAAGGACATATCAATCGAATAGATAGTATCATACGTTGATTCATCACCGAGGTCAGTTGCAAACATCACATCCATCTGTCCGCATTTATCGTAAATATCTAATTTCATTGTAATGCCATAATCGCCCGCAGGGAAACTGAATCGAGGCGTTGCAATGGATGAAACATCACTAAGGAATAAAAAATCTTCATATATTACAGGCGAATAAACAAGCGGATAATATCCCTCAATCGTCGCAGTGTCCAGCACCGTCCAGCAGTCTGGCACTGAGCCGTTTTCATACTGCCCGAAATCGCTAAAGTAAGGCAAGTCAACAGTACCGCAGACGTGAACCCTATTACCTTTCACCCAGCGGCTTGGCCCACCGACAGTACTGGTACAGTTTGCACGTACCTCCCAGTCGTAGATATCTCCGACAGTCAAACCGGTTACTGTAAACGGAGACTGCACACCAGCCACTGCGACAGTGTCATCCGAGCCTGTTATCCAATACCGGAAGTCGTACGAACCGACTGTTCCAACCTCACCTGCGGTTGCGGCAAACGTGATGGAATTGTCAGCCATCGAAGTAGCAACAGGTGAAACCGGAGTTGAACAAGAACATAAAGTGGTGTATTTGCAATATTTCCACCAACTGACATTATCAGCATCACATGCTGCACGCACATAGAGATAGTAATCATTGTCCTGATTAAGACCTGCAAGATTGTATGCCGTGGTATGGACAACTGTATAATCATCCGATTCAAGTGCAGCAATCTCGGCAGCAGTCAACATTGTGGCGCTGTTATATACGTGCCATGCTGTCTCGTCACCACGGGCTGTCCAATGTGCAGTAGCCGAAGTTGTAGTGATGTCGGAGACCGTGATGTCAGTAACGGCAGGACAAGAGCCAAGTGCATAGCAAAGTTTGATGTTGGCACGACTTGATGTCTGATAGGTGTCACTGGAAGAAGGCACACCATCGGTCACTGTAATTTTATCATAACTATTTCTAACGAATACAGTTCTTCGGACATTGTCTGAACTATATGCTCCTCGGAAATAACAATCATTCCCTTCGCTGTTTCTAACTGGATTAGCCAGCACGGCTACAGCCAGATTGCTTGTTCCATCCCAAGAGAAGGTGTTGTCCAACGGAAGTTCAACCCAGTCGCCATTCTTGTTGAAGTTGACAGACTTTTCACTCATCACTTGCGTAAGTCCTGGAATCCAGTCCCGCACACTATCAAATTTTTCCTTGACAGTACTGCCCATCCATACTGTGACAGCATTTTCATATCCCTTCTCTTCGGAGCCATTATATTGCGTCTGATAGAAAGCAATGTTTGAAATGTCGCCAGCCTGATATCCTTGTGCATTGAGTTCGTCAGCAGTATATATCTGTACAACATACGAAGCATTATTTTGGCCATAAATTGGCACTGGATAAACATTTCCATCATTTCCAACAACAAACTCACTGCAATCGTCGTCAACATCAATATGTTCTATTTTGAGATATTGCAGAGCACAAAAACATTCAGAACAACTGGCATGTGACAAAACGATATATCCAGTAGCATCTGCATCAAAATGCAAAGGCAGGGTCGCATTGAAGGTTTCTTCATATAAGGACAAATCAATCGAATATATAGTAGTATATGTTGATTTATCATCAAGGTCTGTTGCAAACATCAAACTCATTTCGTTAGAAGCATATTCCTCTAAGAAATTTACCGTAATACCATAATCGCCCGCAGGAAAACTGAATTGAGGTGTTGCAATGGAAGAAACACCACTAAAGAATAAAAGACCATCATAAATTACAGGCAAAGAATCTCCATCAATCGTAGCAGTGTCCAACACCGTCCAGCAGTCTGGCATAGAACCATCGCCATACTGCTCGAAATCATTATAGTAAGGCAAGTCAGCAGTGCCGCAAACATAAACTCTATTACCCTTCACCCAGTGGCTTGGTCCTCCGTCTGTGTTAGTGCAGTTTGCACGCACCTCCCATTCATAAAGACCGCCACTAATGTCATTGACTGTAAACGGAGACTGCTCAACCACTGTGACAGTGTCACCCGAACCTGCTCTCCAATACCTGTAGTCGTACGAACTGACTGTTCCAACCTCACCTGCGGTTGCAGTAAACGTGATGGAATTGTCAGCCACTGAAGTGGCAGTAGGCGAAACAGGAGTCGAACAAGAACATAAAGTTGTGTATTTGTAACTTCTCCAACGGCTGACATTATCAGCATCGCATGCTGCACGCACATAGATGTAGTAATCATTGTCCTGGTTAAGACCTGCAAGATTGTATGCCATGGTATCGACAACAGTATATTCAGACTGTGTCAACGCAGCAATCTCGGCAGCGGTCAACTTGGTAGTGCTGTTATATACGTGCCATGTTGTTTCTTCACCACGGGACGTCCAACGTGCAGTGGCAGATGTCGCAGTGATATCAGAGACCGTGATGTCAGTAACCGTAGGGCAAGAGCCAAGTGCATAGCAAAGTTTGATGTTGGCACGTGATGGCAAAATGCCATGGCTTGCTATTGACGGTACTCCTGCACTATCTATTGTCGGTGTGACATCATCTTGGTAAGCATATATACTCCTGCTGACACCATCTGTCACTCCGCCACGGAAAGACATTTGAGTATATTTCTCGCTATAAGCCAACACGGCAACAGCCAGATTGCTTTCGCCATCCCACGAGAAGGTGCTGTCCAACGCAAGTTCAACCCAGTCGCCATTCTTGTTGAAGTCGATAGGTCTTTCTCTCATCACTTGCGTAAGTCCCGCAATCCAGTCGTTGCTACCTGAGAATGATTCTTTTGTGGTATTACCCATCCATACAGTCGTAGCTTTGCGATATCTGGAACTGTCTTCAGCCTGTTGGCAATACGTCTGATAGAACGAAATGCTTGATAAGTCGCCAGCCTGATAATCCTGACCCTTTAGTTCGTCGGCAGTATATATCTGCACAGAATACGAAGCATCCCAATTAGAATAGACAGGAGTATATTTAGTGTTTCCATCATATCCCACAATAAGTTCTCGGCAATCATCAGCATCTGCAGCGTGTTCTATGTTGAGATGAGAAATATGGCTTTCATAAGCCCAGTGGCTTTTCTGAGACAGAACTATATAGCCAGCAGTATCTACTGCGATATGCAAAGGCAAAGTTGCATTGAAAGATTTTGTCAAAGAGAAATCAATGGTATGGATAGTGTCATAAGTCGATTCATCACTTAGATCGGTTGCAAACATCACATCTAACTGTCCATCATTGCACCCTGTACTTAACTCCATTGTGATATTATAGTCGCCCGCAGTGAAACTGAATCGAGGAGTCGCGATGGATGAAGTATCTTTGAACGCCAAAACTTTATTAGATATTTTCACAAAGCTCCTATTGTTCATACCTTCCAGCATCGTCCAGCAGTCTGGCACAAAGTCATCTTCATACTGAGCAAAATCACTAAAGTAAGGCAAGTCAGCAGTGCCACAAACATGAGCTCTATTACCCTTCACCCAACGGCTTGGTCCCCCGTCAGTGTCGGTGCAGTTTGCACGTACCTCCCAATCATAAGTCGCTCCGACAGTCAAGCCAGTGACAGTAAACGGAGACGACTCACCAACCACTGTAACAGTATCAGTGTCATCCAAGCCTGTCATCCAATATCGGTAGTCGTACGAACCGACTGTTCCAAGTTCTCCTGCTGTTGCAGTAAACACTATGGTATTATTGATTGCTTGATAACAAACGGCCTTGTCAGGAGCCGAACACACAACAGGTGTCGCATAACTATATTCAGTCCACAAACTATTGCCCTCAGCTCCACCACATGCTGCACGTACGTAGAAATGGTAATCATGGTCTTGGCTAAGGCCAGTGAGATTATACACCGGATTGGTGGTTACCTCGATACAATCATCAGGTTCAAGAGCAGCAAGTTCGTCATCCGACATCTCAGTAGTGCTGTTATACACGTACCATTTTGTCTCGTCATCACCTGGATACCAACGAGCACGTGCCGTGGTGGCAGTTATGCTGTCAACCTTAAGATTGGCAACAGGCCTGCATGAATTATAACAGAGTTTGATGTCGGCAAGAGCACCAGTTATTCTAGCACCATTCGTATATGAAGGCACACCGTCAGTCACGCTCCATGAACTTCCATTTCCTCCGACACACATAGTTCCAAGATGGGCATTTCCTTTGTCGTAGCCAGCAAACTGCGTTTGCGTTACATTATTACTATACGCCAACATTGCGACAACAAGGTTGCTTGTTCCATCCCAAAAGAACGGATTATCCAGCTGTAGTTCAACCCAGTCGCCATTCTTATTGAAATCGATAGGCTTTTCGCTCATCACCTGCGTAAGCCCATGAATCCATTCTTGATTACTATCGAATATTTCCTTGTTTGTGTTGCCCATCCATAAAGTGGTTTTCTTCCTGTATCTTGAAGAATCGGAAGTATTTTGACAATATGTCTGATAGAACGCCACCTTCCTGATATATCCAGCAGCAGTGCTGGCTGATAATTCATTGGCAGTATATATCTGGACGGTATATGAACCACTATATCCTGAAGAAACCGGAACAGGATTAACTGTGCTATTATAAAGATTTATGATTACATCCTTGCAATCGTATGTCACTTCAATTGAAAGTGTTGTTACTTCAATCTTTGCATTTGCGCTATAGCTGTCGCTATTCTTGGCACGCACATAGAAATCGTAGGTTGTACTGTCTTCAAGACCGAATATAAAATATTCAGGAACGAATACTGTGGTCCATGTGGTTGGTTGCGCACCATGAGCTACACAGGCAACCTCCCACTCCGCCTCGTCGGCAAAGTTTGCAGTGTCCGACTCCCACGTAGCGGTAAAAGCATTATGAGCGATGTCGTGCGCCTGAAGGTTGATTACGGCTGGCATCGCAACTGGGGTTGTGAACTGGCAGCTGTCCCAAGGAGATGAGCACTCGGAATCTGCACATACGTTCCTTACATAGAAATGGTAAGTCGTCTCACTCTTGAGATTGGCAAGATTGACGTGAGTGCTGTCACAAGCAGTTGCTGTCGTATTATCAAGGGCAGCCCCAGCGATAGGTGTGGTGCTTAGAATATAGGTGAAGTTATCAGCCTGCTGCGCATCACCCGAAGTGTTTGTCCATGTGACAGTGGCAGTATGCTTGCCAGTAACTGCAACTTCTGGTGTACCAGGAATATGGCAACACAAAGGAGTAGGGAATGATATTCCGCCTGCCCAGCCGGATATGCCATCATCGTAGTTATCTTTATCGCAATGCGTGCGGACATAAACATAGTATGTTGTGTCTTGAGCAAGACCGGTAATCAGTTGAGAGGTGCCGGTAATGCCAGTAATCTGCGGCACAATATTGGTAAAATCATCTACTATAGTAGTACTATAATAGATGTCTGAAGTGTTGGCATACGTACCTGCACTCCTCGTCCAGGAGATGGTGGCAAAATAATCTCCAATGTCGGTAACGGCAATATCGGTAACTTCAGGGCAGGCAGGAGCTTCCTCGCACGCCATGAATTCAAGCTTTGGAAGGAATTTTGACTGATGTGATGAATTATACTTTTGTGCATAACTTACATAGGCACTTTCTTCAGTGCCGTAGAAATCGCAAACCATACCATTACCAATTGCCTTCAACTCAAACTCAATCAAGAGGTTTCCGCCAGTATATTCGAAAGGAGTATTTAACGTGATTTCCATACATGAATCATTTGGATTGAGAGAACCGCTATATACAAGAGTCGCATTTTCGGTAGAGACAAAGTCTGAAAGCGTAGATTGGTCGGTGGTCATCATCCTGATATCGTATTCGATATTTCCATAGCCGTATGGGTATCGAAGTCTTACATAATATTTCAGATTCGTAATCGTTTTTCCGTACAAGTCTGAAAGCATTGAATTAGGATAGATAGATTGTGTTTTTTGTGGTGCATCATCGGAATGCATGCCCCAAAAAGGGAATGTGTCATTTTCAACCGTACCATCGGCAACGACAATAGATTGAGATTGCGGGCTACCACAATCTCGAAGTGGCAAAGTATTGAATTCAACGGAACACCAATTAGAATCATTTCCGCAATCTGTACGGATATATACATGATAATGTGTATCTGGAGTCAGATGAGTAAGCGTACACCTGCGTATGCCACCATCATCCGCAACAGTGACATCCTGAAGTTGACCCGTCAACGGGTCGCTGAGCTGCTCCTTCGACACAACGAGGTCGAAGGATGTTTTCGTCCCATCATTGAGATTCCATTTTAGTGTCGCAGTGCGTTCAGCAATACTTGTGACACTGAAATCGTATGGTATTTCGCAAGTTTGAGCTAAAACTTTCGTCGGAAACACACAAAACGCCAAAGCAATCAACGATAATAAAACAATCTTTTTCATATTGTATTGTATTTTATATTCAACTTATATTCAACAAATTACCCCCCCCCCGAACATAGTCCGGAGGGGCACTATACAACAATTGTTGCACCTAAGCACAATTCGGTTGCAAAGGTACAACAATTTTTTTGTTTTGCAAAGGGAAAATGTCGAAATCTTTAACTCTTAATCATTTTTGGCGTAATAACCAATCTACTGCCAAAACACAATGGATGGTATAGCCTTCAACTTGCACGTCCTTTGGTTCACCATCCATCATGACAAGCGTCAGTTGGTTGCAGTTAGTTGCCTTTGCCCCTTTTATCAGGCCGGAAATCTCTCGATTGTATAGTTTCGCACTTGGGTCGGTGAAATTGTATGTAACCTGCACCAACTCATGAACTTTGCCCCTATTGACCACAATAAAATCAACTTCATAATTGCGATTCTCACGAACATAAAATAATTGTTCATCGGAATATTCCATTCGTCTATATAGTTCAATGGCTATGGCATTTTCCAATCTCCATCCCCAGTTTTCGGGTTGGACAACTTCGTTGTGATTAGAGACAAAGGCAGTATCTATCGCATACGCTTTTCGGAAATTTTGCCGCTCGATGCTCTTAAACGAAAACCGCGGGACAAGACGTACAAGATAGGCTTTGTCGATATAAGAGACATAGTTTTTTGCAGTATGAATGGAAGCAATATTATAGTCATTCTGCACGTCAGCATAGTTTACCTCCTGGCATACTTTATCCAAAAGACCGTTTGCAATCTGTTGCAAGGTTTTCTGATAACGCACTTTGTATCTGCGACATATATCTTTATTTATGATAGCATCCAACAAAGTGTGAACATACTTGTCCTGGCGCTTCATGCCTAACGTCTCTGGCATACCGCCCATCATTAAGTATTCACAAAGAGCCTGTCGGCGAAGTCCTTTCGACTTGGTGGTCTGAGATTGGACATCCACGGACAACGCATGGCAATAATCACAAAATGAGAACGGATAAAGATGGATTTCGTTATACCTGCCAGTGATATGCGAGCTGAGCTCATCGCTCAAAAGGTTTGCATTGCTTCCGGTAAGAACGAGATGTATCTTCTGCCTCAGCAGTCGATTAACGAAAAGAGGCCACTTATCCAGATTCTGAACTTCATCAATGAACAGATGCGTAAAATCGCCATACACAACATACAAAGTCTCCTGCAATTGCAACAATTCCGAAGATGAAATCGAGGCAATAGTCTCATCATCACAATTGACATACGCAAACTTGACGCCACTTTCGACAAGGACTTTCTGACACAAGGTTGACTTGCCACTACGTCGTACACCTATTACAATCTGAGCCAACTGACTATCCAAATCTATTTCCTTTTCTTCTCTACGCGTCACGTATGAGGTGAAGTCAACATCATACAACTCGGCTCTTTGATTCCGCAATATCTGTTCTATATTTGCCATATCACTGATTTTGTGTTAATTAACAATTGCACACTTGAATATTTAATTCGCTGCAAAGATACAAAAAAAATATGACTCTGGCATGATTTATATAAATAATTGCACTAAACGGTAACTTTTTATGGTGGCAAACTGCACTAAACGGTAACTTTTTATGGTAGTAAACTGCACTAAATGGTAACTTCTATTTGTAATTCACTATCGGTCACCGTAGAGACGTGGCGTGCCGCATCTCTACGTAAATCATTCAATCATGCAGATGTGCTCCTTGGTCTTGCGGTCGTAGCTGATGCCTACGAGCAGGAGGTTGTCGGCATATTCCTTTATTTTTTCAGGATAGTTCTTGTTGTGAATCTGGTCGATTGCCGTATCTACGGCTGTGTTGTATTTCAGTTCGATGACCAGTGCTGGCTTGCTGACATTCTTGCGTGGAATCATCACGAGGTCGGCAAAACCCTTCCCAGATGCGTATTCCCTATGGATTATATAATCTTCCTTTGCATAGATGTATGCCAATGCCAGTACGCACGCCAACGAGTTCTCGTTGTTGTAGGTCAGAATGCTCGTGTTCTCGTCGTGCGCCATGTCGATTGCCGCTGCAACTGCTTCCTCATCACGATTGATGGTTGCCTCTAACAGCTTTTTTGAATTTTCGATGACCTTTATCATCTCTTTCCACGAAGTCTTTCTGATGGCATTCTCAAACTGCTCAGCCACCTCCTTGTTCGGTATGCGGCAGGTTTTGGTATCTGCGTCATACGACAGGTAGCCAAGGTGTATCAGCACCGTCAGCACATCGTCCTTGCACTCGATGACTTTCATGTCGTTGTTGAACATGGTGGTGTTCACATCTATGCTGTCGCCAGCCAGCATCCTGATGATGTCATCCTTCAGTCCCTCGAAGTTCATCTGGATGTAAGTAACCACCATATCGTATGCACTTGTCGATTGCCAGTAACTCCTATAATCTTCGTCTAATATGGCATTCATTACAGAATAAGGATTGAACATGCGTGTCTGTCTGCCTATCTTGTACCCGTCATACCAGCGTTCCATCTCACTCATGTCCATGTTGTGCTTGCGGCATAGAGTTTCTACCTCGTCATGGGTGAAACCCAATGAATCTGCAAGCTTTCCAGGTCTCACCATCGAGTATTCACAGAAATTGTTCAGTGCTGACTGTGTGTTGTATTTCTTGATTGGCAGTATGCCGGTCATATAGACACCGAGGAAGACCTTTGAGGTGCGACTGCCCTTGAACATGCCTCTGAGCCAGTCAACATACCTGTCCATCACCCCGTCTATGTTCTCAAACTCACGGCAGATGGCATCCCATTCGTCGATTATCATGATGAAGCGGTCACCCGTCTTTTCTGTGACCTTGAACAATGTATTCATCAGATTGTCCGACTCATCAATCCTGACATTAGGATAGAGTTCGCAGATCTCTTTCTTGATTGTTGCCTGCATTATATCAACCACATCTGAATTTTTGCTATATTCGGTCGTGAAATCCGTCATATCCACGAAAATGGTCGGATATTTGTTTAGGTGCTGCTCGTACGAAGGCATCTTTGCTATCGCAAGATCCTCGAAAAGGGGACGGCTGTCGCTCGCACGGTCGTAATATGCGTACAGCATCTTTGCCGCCAATGACTTGCCGAAACGGCGGCAACGAGATACGCAACTGAAACAATTTTCAGTATCCAAAGTCTCGTTAATAAACTGAATCATAGCAGATTTGTCCACATACTCAGAGTTGCGTACTCTTGAAAAATCGTAATTACCCCTGTCCAAGAACCTTCCCATAATGTCATCGTTTTTTTATTCGGCTGCAAAGGTAACTCTTTTTTCTGAGATGAGCAAGAAAAATACAGTAAATTATTTTTGAGAAGATGCGCTTCCATGTCAAGAAAAAGTAGTACCTTTGCAGTCGCAAAAAAGGTGGAAATCCACCGGAATTAAGAGTATGGATAAAAAGATTGAAAGAAACCTCTATCTAAAAAGGCTGATTTCAGTCTTCCTTATCGTCAATTTCATTTGGCTGTTCGTCCCAACTGTCAGCAGGTGGTAGATAATCGGTGGCTTTGTCTTTAGATATGATGCTATGTCCTAATTGCTGTTCGAGGTTCAGACGTGCTGCTTCTGCTGCTTTGCCTCCAGCTTGTGCAAGCTTTGCGCTGGCATTGTAACCATGAGGATTTTTCTCCTTGTGCAACTCTGCGGTAGCCGATTCTGCAAACATATTGAGGGCAAGTTCCAGATTTGTCATGTTGTCACGAAGACTTTCCTTCTTCAATCCCTTATATTGTTTATATTCTCTGGTCGTTTTGCCGCTCCATGCACGGGTAATGATATCAGTAAGAGAGGCATACTGCTGACCTTCCTTCACTCCAGCTCTGTCCCATTGGTCAGTGAGATCTTTACGTATCTCAATGGATTTGATGCGACGCTTTATCCAGTTGTCTGAATATCCAAGACGTTTATAGTCAGCAATAGCTTGGTCGATGCTGCGTTCTGGGGATTGTATCTGGTTCAGTCGTTCAGCAGCCACCTCTGCCATCCACTGTTTGAATGGTTCCGCCTTGACAGAAGGTATAGATTGGATGATGCGGAAAATTCCCTTTATGTCGGCAGCTTGCGTTCTATAATTTTTTCCATCGGAGGCTGTCATTCGGGTTAGGGTACAAATTGTACCCCAACTGGCATTAAGCTCTGGGTCTCGCATGCGCATCTTCTTTATGTATTGCTTGGGATCAGCACTATCCGTAAGCACTTCCACAACATCAACGACAGAAAAGTACCATTCCTCCTTCTCATCGTCCCACACGCTGCGTATTTTCTTTTCTTCAAATAGTTTTATCTGTTCTTGTTGACTCATAGTTCTCTGTCTTTTTCAAGAAATCAATCAATCTTGACCTTCCAGTCCTTGACTGCTAATTTGGTCATGTCGAAGCGTATGCCGACTTTGACTACCTTGCGGCCGTCGGTGGTGTATGGCACTCCATAGTCGCCACTCTCTATCTGTTTCAGGGCAGAGAGCGGGGTGCCGTGCAGCTTCAACTCCATCACATATATCGTGTCGGGCATCTTGATGAGTATGTCGATACGGCCTTTGATGCACTTTACCTGGGTGCGGACATAGACGTTGAGCATCGAGAATATTATGTAGAACGTCCACTCGTAGAAACCTTCGGCTGTCTTGACCTCTTCAAGTTTCTTCTTGAAGTCCTCGACGTATGGCAGCCCTGCCATGTATGCTTTCAGTTCTTTTAAGGCAAGTTCGATATCGTTCTGGCGTAATGCCTTCCAGAATTTCATTGCGAAACCCGTCTGCACATCCGACTGCTTCATGCCTATGTATGTTGGCATCATGCTGCCTATGAAACCAGTACGTACTTCCTGATTAGGAAAATCAAGGGTATAGGCGTATGTCAGTGGGTCGTAATCCTTTATCGTCAGGTAGCCGCTTTGATAGAGCAAAGGCAACGCATCGTTCATTGCCTCGGTAGGCACGTCGAAGCCTTCAGCTGAGGCTTCCAGACGCTCAAGGGTGGTGATGTCGGTATTGTAACGTTTCAGCACCTCGAATATGAATGTAGGCGTCCCGCTCTGGAACCAGTGGTTCTCCATCTCCTGATTAGCGAACGCCTTCAGAAGACTGTATGGATTATATACAGCCACTTTCGCCTTTGTGAAGTAATAACCGTCATACTTTTTGCGGAGCATCTCGCGCATCTCGTCATAGCCGACACCCATCGTGCGGCCGAGACGCTCTATGTCAGGATGGAACACTGTGTCCAGCTCCTCGTCCGTGAAGCCGGTGAGTGCCGCAAACTGCGGCAGCATTGATATGTTGTTCAGGTTGTTCAGTGTCGAGAATATGCTCAGCTGCGAGAACTTGGTTATGCCCGTGATGAAGGTGAAACGCTCGTATGCCGAGCAGGCCTTTATAGGGGTGTAGAATTCCTGCATTATAGTGCGGGTCTTGTCAAGGAGTTCGGAATCTCCCAACTTGCCAAGCAGAGGTGCGTCATATTCGTCGAATATCAGCACTACACCAAGGCCTGTCTGTTTGTAGGCACGTTTTATCAGTCCTTCGAGTCGTGTCCCAGGAGTCTGTTCTTTTTCATTCCTGCCATAAATCTCCTCGTAATCATCTAATTGCAAGCCTATTCTCGGCTGTATCTCCTCTAACGGCAAGTCCTTCACCGCTGACAGATTGAAATGGAACACTGGGTATTTCACCCACTCCTTGGTGTGTTCAGCTATTGCAAGACCCTCGAAAAGCTCCTTGCGCCCCTCGAAATACGCCTGCAGCGTCGAGGTCAGCAGAGTCTTTCCGAACCTGCGCGGACGGCTGAGGAATATCCACTCTGACAGATTTATCATCCGCCAGATAAGTTCAGTCTTGTCAACGTAAAGTTCTCCCTGTTTCCTGATTTTCACGAAATTGTCATTCCCTACAGGGTACTTTCTTGTCCAGAGTTCTTCCATGTCACGATGGTTTTGCGTTTATCTCAAATCGGCCACCATAGAGATGCGGTATGCCACGTCTCTACATACAAATTTAGCAATTCGTAATCGGGCTGCAAAGATAGTGATTTTTTCTGAGATGGGCAAGGAAAAAAATAGTTTTTTTCACGCAGAATACACAAAACCCGCAGAAAGTATTCCTTTTTCTGCGGGTTCTGCGTGAGAATAATTATGGGTTTAATAAACAACCTTCACAGTATTGACACTCTCGCTGTTGCGGACGGTTATCATATAGACGCCACGTACTGCGAACTGGTAATCCATTCTGTATCCTGTTGTCTTAGACGCAAAGAGCGTCTTGCCTGTTGCATCCACTATGGTCACTGTCGAACCATCCTCGATGCCCTCCAATGTGATTGTCCCGTCGTGTACATAAACATCTATGCTACCCGTCTCATCCCCGATATTGTCAGTTATCGTTATCACAGTATCGACCTTTATCACGAGTTCCAGACGGTCTTCGGTCACGCCCTCGATCAGGTGGAGCGTCTTGCTCTCGCCGTCCGACAAGCGGGTGAACGTCTCAAGCGTCTTGTCGTGCAGCTGAACTTCACCAATGTTGTAGTTCGACAGCTCGCTGCTCATGGCTATGGTATAGTTACCCTCGGCTGCAACCTTCACTGCGAGAGGTATCACCTTTTCGCCCTCGCTGATGTTCATCTCGTTGAACGAGAAGTCGAAGTCACCATACTGGGTGTAAATCTCGTTGCTGCCCTGGTGGCTCTTCATGAGGTCTTCCTCCTGCAGGTAGTCGTCGGACGAAAATACGTTACTGATTATAGTCGTGCGATCCATCATGCGGCTGCTGTCGTTCAGCGTGACTGTCACGTATTCCGGCAATATGGCAGGGGTGCCCTGCACATCCTGTTCCGGTGAGGTGCCGAATACGGACACAGTTCCTTCGCCAGCTGCATCGCTCTTATGAATGAACACCGTCTCGAATGGTCGTACAGGCTCGTCGAACACTGGGATTGCTGAAGCATAATCCCTGATATCTGCATTTTCCCCATTGTCGCTTACCACCTTGCGAACATACTTGTTGAAGCTGTATTGCGAACTCTTCACCTTGCCATAGAATGGATTGCCCACAAGGTTCCAACCGCTGAATGGATTTGCAGCATCGTCTCTTGTCACAGGGATTACAACCTCGTTCTCAGAAGAGGCAATCTCAGTGTAATCATCGTTTGCCACAAATATTGCAGTCACGTCCAACGAAGTATCTGGATTATTCTTGTTGGCTTCACACCAATCTGCCGATTCAACAATGGCAATCACATAACCCTTGTTCCTTTCGAACTTTGTTCCACTGAATCCCACATATCCTGATGTCGTATCATTCTTATATGCACTCTCGTCCCATCTGAAGAGAACGTAATGGTGAGCAGCAGTATTCTCTGAATAAATTGCATCATTCATCGTAGCACTTCTCACCACCTCAGCATCGTCTGCCATCACCTTGAATTCATAGCAATCGAACGGCAACGAGAAATGGTAATACTCCTTGTTGTTGAATTTCATTTCGGCTTTGATTTCGGTGCCGTTGCCAAGAGGTATGTTGTCGGTAAACTGGCAGTCAGGATAACTTCTGTTCACATTATCCATCTGGAACTTCAGTTCGTCACAGAAAGTGAGATCGAACGTGCCATTATACTGGGCATCCTTTGCCACCCTGATGGTGTTTCTGCGCCCTACATCAATTGTCGCCTCGTCCTCATTAAGTGTTGCTTCAAACAAGCCAGGTATCGGTGACTGCACCGACCATGCTCCTTCTTCATATTTGAGCTGCGCTGCCCGTTCTGCCTTGAACACATTTGTATTGCCTATTTCCATCTCTGTGCCAGCACTACTAAAACAACACATCTTCAAAGGCTGACCATCACCGAATGGACGCTGATCCAGTGTCGCACCATCACACAGGTTCACCTTGTAAGCCTTCGAAGCAGAGTAGCTATTGCCATTATATAGTATCTTGTTGTCAGAGATTTTCATGACAATCTTGTTGTTTGAACACGAACCAATGATATACATTTCGGCAGGTATGTTCACACGAACGGCATCGGTCAACATAATGTCGTCAAAGGCATCAGCCTTGATGGCAGCCACTTTATATCTGCCATTAATGATATCAATCAGAGTCGTATGGATGTCAAGCTTATGCTTATAGTTGATAAAATCATTCAACCCCGGAGTAGCCCCTTCCGAAGGAGCGTATGAAATATCGAAATCAGCTTTCATCAAGTTGTCCTCATCGAAAATCACCTTCTTTATAGTCACGTCATCATCTCCTTGCAGCGATTCACTGATGATATATGTCACGCTGTCAACTGTAATTGTAATATCCTTTGTGCCAGATGTTGACATAGCATCTATGAGGAAGTTGTCAATAAAGATAGCACCACTTCCATAGTTTGCAACAGCATAGAAACGGAAACGAACCGTATCGCCAATGAAGTTGTTGAGCGGGTAAGTGACAGCAGTCCATGTGTCAGGCTCGGTGTGGTTTATTCTTGGGCTGTTGGATGAGTAAGAACCTATTGTAGTCCAGTTGAGACCATTGTCGTTAGTAATCTCAACGTTGAATGCGCCGCAGGTAGCTTGGTGGCAATAGTCGAACGAGAGAGTTAAACTGTTCACACCGTTCGAGAGGTCGTACGAAGGAGTCTCGATAACAGCGTCACCGCTCTGTACAAGATAGTTGCACATACGGAGCATTTTGTTGCCACTCGCATTATAAACGCCCCAGATATGTTGAGGGTTGGAAGACAATGTTAAGGATGTTGACGCCGAATTGTCCCAGCATGAAGGAACTGCGGAAGCAGGCATTAACTGGAATGTCTCGTTGACAGGAGCAACGACGACACCGCAGGCAGTGGTAACTGCGATAGGAGCTGTGAAGTAAGAGGTGTCGTCAACTCCGCAGATAGCAGCAACGGAGATATTGTAGTTAGAAGCAGCATTGAGACCAGAGACAGTGCAAGGGTGTGCAGTTACAGTCTGGTAAGTAGTGCCAAATGTATTCTGGATGCAGACTTGCCACTCGGTCTCGGTACCACCGGCAGTCCAATCGAGTTGTACCTCGTGGGCAGTAGCAGCTGCGACTGAGATCAAGTCTGTAGGAGTAGCACAAGCAATATTTGCCCGAACCATTACATTATCGATGAAGATAGCACCCATGTCATAGTTGGCATTGTTCGAAAAGCGGATGATTACGTTCCGGTTAGCGTATGCAGTAAGGTCAATCTGCTCGTTCACCCAATCTTGAGGAATATCTCTGTCAGTAGAGGTATTGGTCATAGCGTATGTGGCAAGCGAAGTCCAGCTTGCACCACCGTCAGTGGAGACAAGAACCTCCATATCGCCACTTGAAGCCTGATGGCAGAGATCGAAATTGAGAGTAGCACCTGTTGCCCCGACAACGATTACAGGAGTATTGATAGTTGCGAGACCGTTCTGTACAAGAAAGTTGTTCATACGTATCATCTGGTTGCCACCCTGAGCATAAACGCCCCATAAATATTGAGGGTTGGAAGATAATGTTGAGGATGTTGACGCCGAGTTGTCCCAGCATAAAGGAACAGTATTGACGGTCATCAACTCGAAGTTCTCCTCGTAAGGAGTGCTGACAACGTCGCAGGTAGTAGTAACTTCGACAGGAACAGTGAAGTAAGAGGTATCACCGACTCCGCAGATAGCAGCTACGGAGATGCTGTAGCTGGAAGAAGCGTTGAGACCAGAGAGAGTGCAAGGATGTTCAGTTACGGTCTGGTAAGTAGTGCCCGCTGCATTATGAAGGCAGACCAGCCACTCGGTCTCGGTACCACCGGCAGTCCAATCGAGTTGTACCTCGTGGGCAGTAGCAACTGCGACTGTGGTCAAGTCTGTAGGAGTAGCACAAGCAAGGGTTGTCCGAACCATTACATTGTCAATGAAGATAGCTCCTTCGTCATAGTTGGCATTGTTCGAGAAGCGGATGATTACGTTCTGGTTGGCATATGCGGCAAGGTCAATCTGCTCGTTCACCCAATCTTGAGGAATATCTCTGTCGGTAGAGTTGTTGGTCTTAGCATATGTGGCAAGCGAAGTCCAGCTTGCGCCACCGTCAGTAGAGATAAGAACCTCCATATCGCCACTTGAAGCCTGATGGCAGAGATCGAAATTGAGAGTAGCACCTATTGCGTCGAACTCGATTACAGGCGTATTGATTGTGGCCAGACCAGACTGTACATGATAGTTGTCCATACGTATCATCTGGTTGCCACCCTGGGCATAAACGCCCCAGATGAAGTCAGGGAATAAAGTCACCGTTGTAGATGTTGAGGCAGAGTTATCCCAGCCATCGGGAACAGTGTTGGCGGTCATCAACTCGAAGTTTTCTTCGTAAGGAATCTTGCAATGGGTGCGTACAATCTGTACGTCAGCCCACTTGGAAGTATCGCCAGCACCGCAGACAGCACGTGCAGTATAATAGTAAACTGTATTTGCTGTCAAGCCAGTAAGAACTGCAGGGCCAGAAGAGACCTGCTGATAGATGTCACCTGTCACAGAGCCGTACATGTCGATAGGGGTAGAGCTTACTGCGATTTCCCACTCTGAAGCAGTCTGAGTACCGACAGTGATTGTCGTACTTGTAGAAGTTGTGCTGCACGAATGAACGGTAGGAGTGTTGCACGAAATCCGAGTGATTGAGAGGTTATCTATTGAGATTGGATAGTTTGATGCACCTCCAGTACCATCGTTACTCCATAGGACAGCGAAGTTGTAAGTACCCTCACGGCCTGTCATGTCGATATCCCGACTGTATGTAGTCCAACCATCTACTTCACCAGGGATGAGGTTGAAGTGTTTCTGGTTCTCAACAGGGCTGAACACCTCTGCGAAGTTTGGCCAAGTAGTGCTTGATACATTACTTTTTCCTGATCCACCGGCAAGAGTCTCGGAAGCAGGAACGAGCATTACGCTTGCAAAGTCCCAAGCAGACTCACCACCTGTACATTTGAACTTGAATGTAACGTTGTGAACGCCCGAGCCGAAGTAGATTGTACGGTAAGCGAAGGTCTTGGTTGATTTACCTGTATCATAACCGTAAGCTCCACTTGTGTTGTTAGCGATATAGAGAGCCTGCGAGCCTGAAGCGACTGCGTTGGCATCAGTGCCAAACACGAAATGGTTGGTTAAGTCAGAACCATCTACGATAGTCCACCTGCTATTATCAGTAGCATCCTCGAAGTCTGTCTGGAATGGAATAGAGTCAGGAACGATGGTTGTCTTTGCATTGATGGCAGAAGACCAGTCGCTGTAAGTATCGGCACAGGTGTGGCGTACGTAGAAGACATAGTTGGTGGCAGGCGTGAGGCCAGTAACGGTGTATGTATTTGTGCCAGATACAGGAATAATTGTGCCGGCAGCGGCAGTTGTGCCCTGAGGACCCCAAGAGAGTTCCCACTCGTTAGTGTTCACCAGAAGTGTAACATTGTATGCACCAGCGTCGGTGACAGTAGCAGTAGCAGGAGAACAAATGGCTGTGAATGATACAGGAGTGAGAGTCCATGCACCAAACTCTGTACCGCAGTTGCAACGTATATACACATCGTAAGCAGTGTTAGGAGTGAGGCCTGTGAGAGTGTAGGCGTTTGTATCTGTCACTGTAATGATTGTACCTGCACCGGCAGCTGTACCCTGAGGACCGTAAGAGATGTCCCAAGTGTGTGCTGATGTGTCGTTAATCATAACGATAGCCAGATTTGGCTGGATGTCAACAATCTGAGGAGTAGCCATGTCACGGCAAATAGGAGTGGGACGTATCATTACATCATCGATGTATGTGCCCGAACCATACTGGTTGTGGTAGCAGAACGAAACGTACTGCGAGCCAGTGACAGATGCAGGAACATCGAATGTATATTGATACCAACCCGCAACAGCCTCAGCTGGAGCATTGTGGTAGTCTGCGTTTACGGCACCAAGCTCGATTGCCGTTGTCACGTCAAGACTGTCGGAAGAAGAGACATATATATGGATAGCCTCGTCAACTTTCGACTGATAATATGTGTTTTGACGGTACATCCAGAATGAAACCTGATAGCCGTTAGGGTCGGTGAAGTTCAACTTGCCTGTCGTGAGGGCAGTCTTGGCACCAGCCTGCTGGTCAGGAATGTATGCAGAATGCGTGCCACTATGTTTGTAAATCGAGGATGATTGCCAAGCATTTGTTTTACCACCAATTGTGGATGAGTCAACAACCTGCTGAGACCAACAATTAGGAGGAACAGTACTTCCCTCGAAATCCTGAACGTAAGGGAAAGAGGTAATTACACCACAGAGAGTGCTGAACGAACCATTGAATTTCTTAGGCTCAGACATGTCAGTAGGTGAGCAGACAGCATAAACGCGAGCCGAGAGATTATATGATGCAGAAAACGAGAGGTTTGTGAATGTATAGTTAGGCGAAGTGACAGTAAGAGAGTCAAAAGCAACTACAATATTGCCAACCTTGAGTTCGTAAGCGAGAACCCAAGAAGTCTCGGCACTTGGACCAGCAGACCAAGACAAAGTAACGTCGTTGTTTGGAGAGACAGCACCTACAGTAATGTTGCCAGGAACAAAACAAGTAGGAACGCTTTCCACTGAAACATCGTCAAGGTACTGGTGGTAGTCACCGTAATTTGAGATGCCTTTGAAGACGATACAGACGTCAGACTGTCCGATGTACTGTGCAAGCGAGTACTCAGCATCCTGCCAGGTGTCGTTGTCAGGAGTTGACAAACCCTGGTCGAGGAGAATGGAGTAAGTATCGCCCCCGTCGAGGGAGATGTACACGTCCAATTGACCTGCGTTGTAATTTTTATACTTGAAGCGGAGAACATACTCTTGGTTGAGATTGAGGACAGGTGTCTTGACAGCACTGTGAGTATATTTTGGGGCGTAAGCAGCGTTGAAACTCAATCCACGGGTACCTCCATAACCTCGTGCACCAGATTTCCAACAGTAAAATTCATAACAGTCGTGATCAGAGTCGTCCCAACCTGCAGGAACTCCTGACGTAATATTGTCGAAGTTTTCATTCAACAGGTACAGCTGCGCACCAACACGTTGGCAATTTG
Organism: Candidatus Aphodosoma sp.; assembly: GCA_045600865.1. GTDB lineage: Bacteria > Bacteroidota > Bacteroidia > Bacteroidales > Paludibacteraceae > Aphodosoma. The sequence continues at coordinate 23,368 of JAZRYS010000275.1, read as the reverse complement.
CTATCAGGAAGATAGCAGTCATCATAGAAAAGAAAAGTTTTCTCATAACGATTGATATTAGTTGATAAAAATGTTTTTGTTTTTTCGGCTGCAAAGGTAGCAATTTTTTCCGAGATGAGCAAGAAAAAATGACGAAATTTCATTTTTTCAATGGTCGAGCAATTGTCGAGCAATTATTGAGCAAATCACGATTTTAAAAAAAAAAAACTTCTAAAAAATTTTGCCATCTAAAAAAAAAATCGTAACTTTGCACCCAAATTCATTTTCCATGAAAAAAGCAGTACTGATATTGTTTCTGGCGTTGGCATTGGCAGCATGCAAGAAAGATTCCAACTCGCCATACGCACGCAGAATAATTGCCATTTCGTCGGCAAACGGAATCGGTGACAAAGGGTATCTTGACGTCATCGTGTCGGGCTACGAGCAGATATATCACAGCCTTGACAAATCGACATACATGCAGATTTGCATGCCTTTCACCATCGACGAGGCTTACCAAATAGCCATAAAAAACATTGAAGAGGCAAAAGACGGAGCGCCTACCCTGATATTATTCGGGTCGTCTGAATACGGAACCGTCATTGACAAAATAAAAGCCGACAAGTCGCTCTCTGGCAAGAACGTATCCGTCCTTCTGTTCGAGGTTGACTCGATTGGCACAGCATCCAACGACATCGACTACTATTCGTTCATAATCACGACGTACAAAGCATGTTACGATGCGGGGAAGTACGTGGCCGGCAAGGGATTCAAGAATCCTCTGATATGGCTGTCGAACCCAATAGACGGTCAGATGGATTTCTTCCGTGACGGTTTCTCGGACGGATATTATGACGTAACAGGCATACGTCCTGACGTAAAGTACCTTGCGGATGACTTTACAGGCTACAGCATGTCGGATTCTGCATACCGTGCAATGGCTGAGCTGTCGGAAATATACGATTTCATCTTTCCTGTAATGGGCGGCTCGAATCTTGGCATCTACCGCTACCTACGTGAACATCCTGACGGACCATACGTAGCAGGAATGGACGTTGACCAAAGCAAGTATGCAAAAAACATAATCGGATGCCTGATTAAGAATATCGACCGCGCCGTGGTAGATTACACGAACTCTTGGTTGGCAGGAGAAGAGATTCCTCGGCATCAGGTTTTCGATGCTTCATCTGGTTACATAGAATGGCGTGTCATACGAGACGTCCAACCTCAATAAAACATCTTTGGATATGAACAAACTGAAAATTGCAATATTGTTAGTCGGGCTTTGCATCATGACTCTTGGGTGCAAGAAAAAGAATGACATTCAAGGAGTGGAAGAATGCCGTGTAGCAGTGATTCTGCCTTTCTCCGACGGTCTGGAAGAGCACTGGAAACAGTGTCTCGCACTATGTTCCAACAACCTGCAGAAAGCCTCCGAGCAAAACGGTTCTGGAATAAAGCTGGTGTTCGACTTTTACGACGAGGACAGTCCGAACCTGACGGAAATCATAAATTCCGTGTCAAAAGACGACAACATCACGGCTGTGATAGGCGGCCTCTATTCGGCAAAAGCCATTGAGATGGCCAACACGTTCGCAAAAGCAGACAAGCCCTTCTTCACCATTGCTACAACCGAGCAACTCGTGCGTGCCTACGCCTCGTGGGGCAACCTGTGGGCAATGACCGAATCCGACATCACGCAATGCGAGGTGCTGCTGTCGAAAGCAATGCAATACAACGCCAAGAGCGTGGCACTGATAACCGACAAGAACAGCGCATACGGCCAGACGTTCATAAACTGGTTCGCCTTCCAGTCGCTGGAACTGGGCATGGAGTGTGCAGGTGTCTATGAATATGACGGTGACCTCACTACTCAGGCGGAGGCTGCGGTTACTTGCGATGCAGACTTCCTTATCTGCGCTCCTTCGTCCATCCCTGACCTCAAGGAGATAATAAAGACTTATCAGAAATCTGGTCGCCACGTGCGACTGCTCTGCAGCGACATGGCATACGGCACAAACTCGATAGCCCAACTCGGCCAATATGCCGAAGGCATTGAAGGCGTTTGCTATGGTTCTGACCCAGAAACAGGATTCGACCTTGCCTATCAGGCTTACTTCGGAATGGAAGTATCAATTGGCGAGGCTCAGATATACGATGCCGCCATGCTGATAGGTTATGCACAATACATCAGAAGGCTGGAGCCAAAATTGTCGTTCCGTGACGCAATGAGGCAACTCGTGTCGGGACGCGAGAAAGTGAACGCTACATGGCGCGCAGAGGATATGAGACTGATACTCGAGCTTCTCGAAAACGGTGGTCATCCTGACGTTGCAGGTGCTTCCGGTTCGCTGAACTTTGATGAAAAGGTATATACCAACGTGCTCAGCACCGTATATTACAACTATCTGATATACAACCAACACTATATCATACTCGATTACAACTCGACAGAGGGTTCCCGACGTGCCGAGCCCACTCTGGCCGAATGGAACTGGAAAGCCTCGCAGATGCAAGATATCGAGGACACCTCGTCAGTCGCACGCGTATATCCAAAGCTTGACCAGAAATGGGCACTGCTGGTTGCCACCTCGAATGGCTGGGAAAACTACCGCCATCAGGTTGACGTGCTCAACATCTACCAGCAACTGAAATCGAACGGCTACAAGGATGACCATATAATACTCATCATCGAGGACGATCTGGCATACAATCCAGAGAACCCAACCCCAGGTGTACTGATTTCGCGAATAGGAGCACCAAACGTCTATCACGACCTTGAGATAGACTACAAGACAAGCAAGATCTCGCCATCTGCAATCGGAGATATCCTGGCTGGCAACAGAAGCATCACCCTGCCTCATGTAATCAAAGCCGACAGTTGCGACAACATATTCATATTCTGGTCAGGTCACGGCGTCCCTGGTGCATTGTGCTGGCTTGACGATTCTTATGGCATGACAACCAACATGATGGACGAAATACTGAAAGACCTTGAAACCAAACACAAATACCGCAAGATAACTGGCTGCATCGAGACCTGCTATTCCGGTTCGGTATTCAATGCGGCAGACCACCATGACGGTATGCTCTTCCTTACCGCAGCCAACGGAATGGAAACCTCGAAAGCCGACGAATACAACTACGAAATGGACGTGTGGATGAGCAACCGTTTCACGGCAACCCTGCAGGATTGCATGACAAACACACCAGACATGTCCATGCGCGACCTCTACTACCGACTGTTCCAGTCAACTGTAGGCTCTCATGTAAGCGTCTATGGAATACATGGTTACGGCTCACTTTATACCACATTCCTCGATGAAGAGGCACTTTGATGTAATATGCACTTAACAATTAAAATTTTATCAATATGAAAAAAGTATTTTTCTTTATGAGCATTGCGCTCATGGTTCTGACAACAAGTTGCAAGAAGAACGACAAAAATGTAGTACCAACCAACGACGGTGACGAAAATGTTGCTTACACCTACTATGTCAACACACGCAATCTCTGCGGCAAATCAATAAATGACGTGATTGCCAGCATGAAAAGCATGGAACTGAATCAGACGTCTCAAACCAAGTACAGCAAAAACTTTGGCAAATACGCAGTCGAGATTAGCTTTACTGACGGTGACGACAACAATGTGGTTGAAACCCTTACCGTCACCCTTCTTCCTTCGGAAGATCCAAAATCCGAGAAACTCTTCACTTACAACTATGTCTTGGGTCTTGCAAAACTAATCAACACCGAAGACAAGATGTTCAGTGACAATGTTCCATGCAGATTCTATGGATTCTACAGCGAGGACAAAGGCGCATGGTTGAGCAGAAAATTCAACGACTTTGTCAGTGGCAAAGATGTAACCGAAGCTTATCTCGGCGGAGGTTCCGCATACTGGCTCGACAATACAATCGAGAATTATGAACCAACAGAAAAAGAGGCATTCACCGGCATGATTCTGACTCCAGTACAGATGATGGATGGTACAAATCCTAAAGATGAGTATAAAATCATACTCACATTTGCCTTCAAGCAGGTTCTTTAATATCGATACACAGTATAACATTGCCAAGAAGTCCCATGTCTCGCATGGGACTTCTTTTATTCAGAAAAATAACTGCAAAATATTTTGCCAGTTGCGGAAAAGTTTGTACCTTTGCAATCCGATTCACTCGGATTGCATTTTTTTTACCAATGTAACTCACTCGGATTATGAAAACGAATTACATCGACCTCATTCAACAGGCGTTCGAATTTCCAAACGGGGAATTCAATGTAAACGAAGATGGTGAACTTGAATGGTTTAACATCCCATTGATGGATATCATCAAACAATATGGCACTCCTTTGCGTATATGCTATCTGCCAAAGATTGCCGAAAACATACGTAAAGTCAGACGCATGTTCAACGTCGCCTTTGCAAAGGCAGACTACGACGCAGACTACAATTATTGCTACTGCACCAAGTCGTCGCAGTTCGAATTTGTCATGAGCGAGGTATTGAAAAGCAATGTAAACATCGAAACTTCGTCTGCTTTCGACATCAACATACTGGAAGCACTGTACGAAACAGGTCAGTTGAATCCAGAGACATACATACTATGTAACGGATTCAAACGTCCACAATATATAGAGAACATACAAAACTTAATTGCCAAGGGTTTCAAGAATGTAATTCCGATACTTGACAACAAATTCGAGCTGGACTTGTTCGACACAGAAGTCGTGCCAGACCTGAAAGTCGGCATCAGGATAGCATCCGAGGAGGAACCAAAGTTCGAGTTCTACACCTCACGACTCGGCATCCGCTACAACGACATCATACCATATTATAACGAGAAGATAAAGAAAAACAAGCACGTAAAACTGAAAATGCTCCATTTCTTCGTCAACACAGGAATAAGGGATACAGCATACTACTGGAACGAACTGGGCAAAGCCGTAAACATGTATTGCGAATTGAGGAAGATATGTCCTGACCTCGACAGCCTGAACATCGGTGGAGGAATGCCCATACAGGCACACCTTGACTTCGAGTTTGACTATGAATACATGATTGAGGAGATCGTGACCCAAATCAAGCGCATCTGTGACAACAACAATGTGCCAGTGCCAAGGATATTCACCGAATTCGGTTCATATACAGTAGGCGAATCAGGAGCTATGCTCTACTCCATCGTCAACCAGAAGCAACAGAACGACCGTGAGAAATGGAACATGATTGATTCATCGTTCATGACCACCCTGCCAGACACATGGGGAATAAACCAGCGTTACGTCTTTTTGGCCATAAATAACTGGAACTCTGAATATGAACGTGTTAACCTTGGCGGATTGACCTGCGATTCGGAAGATTTCTACAATGCCGAAGCCCATTCAAATGCCATATTCATGCCAAAGATGAATCCAGGCGAGGAACAATACGTCGGGTTCTTCCACATGGGTGCATACCAGGAATCGCTCGGTGGCTATGGCGGAATACAGCATTGCCTGATACCAGGGCCAAAGCTCGTGGTTATAGACAAGGAAGAGAATGGCGACTACACCACCAAACTCTTTGCCAAAGAACAATCGTACAAGTCGATGCTGAAGATACTGGGATACTAATTAAAAATAAAAGGCAAAATGCTTGGCGATGTCGTGATTTTGTCGTACCTTTGCAACCCGAAAAAAACAAAACACAAAATAATTATGAAAAAAGCATTATTAGCACTTGCATTTGCAGGATTGAGCCTTGGGCTGATGGCTCAAGAGGCAAAGAAAGAAGAGCCTAAGAATGAAGGTTTCCAGTTCACGACAGTGAAAGAGATTCCAATCACATCAGTGAAAGACCAACACAGGTCGTCAACCTGCTGGTCGTTCTCGTCAATGGGTTTCCTTGAGGCTGAGATTCTGAGAGAGAAAGGCATTACGGTTGACCTTTCGGAGATGTATCTTGTAAGCTGGGCTATGCGCGAGAGGGCAGACCTGTTCGTAAGGCTACACGGAAACGCAACTTTCGCCCCTGGTGGTGCTTTTGCTGATGCAATGGACCTTCTCCGTCATCATGGACTCGTACCACAATCAGCAATGCCTGGCATCAAATATGGTCAGAGCGCAGGCGACACACTGCCAGTACACAAGGAACTTGACGCCGTCTCACGTGCATTCCTTGACGCAATCGTCAATAGCAACATGACAAGGCTCACTCCATCATGGAAAATCGCTTTCAAAGGCATCTACGACGCATATCTCGGCGAGTGCCCTGAAGAATTCGAATATGAAGGCAAGAAATACACTCCAATGTCGTTCAGAGATTATCTCGGAGTAAACGCTGACGATTACATCTCACTCACATCATTCACACATCACCCATTCCACGAACCATTTGCAATCGAGATTGAAGACAATTGGCGTCATTCCATGTCGTACAACTTGCCACTCAACGAGTTCATGGAGGTCATCCACAATGCAATAGACAACGGCTATACAGTAGCATGGGGTGCTGACGTTTCAGAGGCAGGTTTCTCACGTCAGGGTGTCGCAGTAGTGCCAGACGAGATGAAATCAGCACAAGAGATGGGCTCAGATATGGCTCACTGGCTCGGAATGAGCAATGTCGAGAAGAAGATGAAATATACCGAACGTCCATTGCCAGAGATGGAAATCACTCAGGAAATGCGCCAGCAAGGCTTCGAGAACTGGGAGACAACCGACGACCACGGAATGTTGCTCTACGGTTACGCAAAAGACCAAAATGGCAAACAGTATTTCATCGTAAAGAACTCGTGGGGAAATGCGGGCAAATACAATGGCGTATGGTATGCAAGCGACGCTTTCGTGCAGTACAAAACCATAAACATCGTAGTAAACAAGAAAGCAGTGCCAAAGGCAATTCTCAAGAAGCTTGGAATTAAATAAAGACAAATGTTTGAAACACTAATATCAACAATTACGGGCATCGCCGAGCGGCAGGTGGCAGAGACCATTGCTTTGCTCGGCGATGGTTGCACTATACCTTTCATTGCACGCTACAGAAAAGAGGCAACCGGAGGATTGGACGAGGTGCAGATTTCCGAGATTGCCCACCAGCTGGAACGCCTGCAGACTCTCGCAAAACGGAAAGAGTTCATTCTTGATGCTATCGAAAAGCAGGGAAAGCTGACAGACGAACTGAAGAAAAGAATCGAGGAGTCGTGGAACGAGACGGAGATTGAAGATATCTATCTGCCCTTCAAGCAGAAACGTCGCACACGCGCAACAGTTGCACGCGAAAAGGGATGTGAGCCATTGGCAAAAATCATCATGAGCGGTGGACGATATACCCTTGGTGACGAGCGAAACGCACAACGTGGAGTTTGGACCGAAGAGGATGAACAGGGAGCAAAAGATATCATAGCCGAATGGGTAAGCGAACATGAAGGGGCACGAAACACAATCCGCGGAATGTACCGAAGAGTGGCTTGGATTGAGTCGAAGAAAGGTTCGTGCAAGGAGGTGCCAGACGAGATAGTGATGAAATACCGTGACTATTTCGACAAGCGTTTCAGCCTGAACCGCTGTCCTTCGCATGCACTTTTGGCAATGCGCAGAGGAGAGGCAGAAAAGGTGCTGAGGGTGCAGATTCTTATTGAAGAGGAAGAGGCTGTGATGAAATTAGGCAACATCTTTGCCCGCCCTGGAAACAACAATAACCGGGTGATAAAAGAGGCTGTCGAAGATGGTTACAAGCGGCTGCTGCAACCTTCGATTGAGACAGAATTTGCAGCATCGTCAAAACAGAAAGCCGACGAGGAGGCTGTCTGGGTGTTCCAGACGAACCTGCGCCAGCTGCTGTTGGCATCTCCGTTAGGTCAGAAGCGAGTGATGGGCATAGACCCTGGTTTCAGAACAGGTTGCAAGATTGTATGCCTTGACGCTCAGGGTCAGCTGCTGCACCACGACGTTGTGAATCTGAGAAATATAACAGCTGGCGAGAGAGTGCTTGAGCTGTGTAAAAGATACAAAATGGAGGCTATAGCCATAGGCAACGGCACAGCATCACGCGAGACAGAGGCTATGGTGAGAGACATTCCTTTCAAAGAGAAGATGCCTGTGTTTGTAGTTTCGGAGAGTGGTGCAAGTATTTATTCAGCCTCGGAGGTGGCACGCGAAGAGTTTCCAGACTATGACGTGACAGTGCGTGGAGCAGTGAGCATAGGTCGCAGGCTGATGGACCCTCTGGCAGAACTTGTGAAGATTGACCCAAAGAGCATTGGCGTTGGGCAATACCAGCATGACGTTGACCAGGCAATGCTGAAACGTGCGCTGGACGAGACAGTTATGTCGTGTGTGAACAGCGTAGGCGTAGAGGTGAACAATGCCTCGAAACAACTGCTGACTTACGTTGCAGGCATTGGACCGAAGTTGGCTGAGAACATTGTGAAATACCGTGACGAGAACGGAGCTTTCGAGAGTCGTGCACAACTGAAGAAAGTGCCTCTGATGGGGCCTAAGGCTTTTGAACAGTCGGCAGGTTTCCTGAGAATCCACGAAGCCGCATATCCATTGGACAGGTCGGCTGTCCACCCGGAACGCTATGCCGTTGTCGAGAAGATGGCTAAAGAGGTTGGGGCGACAGTGGAACAACTGATGGAAAAACGAGAATTGCGTGAGAAGATAGACGTGAGAAGATACCTGAATGCCGAACAGGGGTTGGGAATGGAGACCCTGACAGATATTATGCAGGAGCTTGAGAAACCAGGACGCGACCCGAGAACGCAAATTGAGGAGTGGAGTTTCGACCCTAACATCAAGCAGATTGGCGACCTATATGAAGGACTCGTACTCAACGGAATTATCACCAATGTGACTAACTTCGGGGCTTTCGTCGACATAGGCATCCACACAAACGGCTTGATACACATATCCAAGATTCCAAGAGGGAAAACGCTTGCCGTTGACCAGAGAATAGTGGTGAAGGTTGCCGGGATAGACTATGAGAGAAATAGAATTTCTTTGATAATTGAAAATTAACATCATGTTGAATTATGGAAATAAGAGATTACATTAAACAGAATTGGGACAGGATTGTCTCAGAATGGGGTTCGCTGATTGAAATCCCTTCGATATCAGCAGAAATGGAGCACAAGCCAGACATGATGAGGTGTGCACAGCGTTGGTGCGAACTGCTCGTTGCAGCAGGTGCCGACAAGGCGACACCTATGGAGAGTGACGGCAATCCAATAGTTTATGGAGAAAAGAAAGTTGGCGAAGGACTGCCTACAGTGCTCGTCTATTCGCACTATGACGTGATGCCAGTCGCACCACTTGAGTTATGGAAAAGCGACCCTTTCAAAGTTGACATTCGTGACGGCCGCCTCTATGCACGTGGTGCAGACGATGACAAAGGACAGGCTATGATTCAGGTAAAAGCCTTTGAATACATGAACAAGATGGGCGAATTGAAATGCAACGTCAAGTTCATCTTTGAAGGCGAGGAAGAGATTGGTTCTCCATCACTTGAGGCTTTCTGCAAGAAGAACAAAGAGTTGCTGAAATCAGATTTCATCCTTGTCTCGGACACCAGCATGATAGGCAAAGACACCCCTTCGTTGACCACAGGTCTGAGAGGCTTGGCATACTGGGAGATAGAGGTGACAGGTCCTAACCGTGACCTGCATTCAGGACATTTCGGAGGAGCAGTTGCAAACCCTATCAACAAACTATGCCAGATGTTGGCAAAGATAACTGACGAGAACGGCAGAGTCACCATTCCAGGATTCTACGACAAGGTATTGCCAGTGCCAGAGGCTGAGCGTGAGATGATAAAACAGATACCTTTTGACCTTGAAAAATACAAGAAAGCTATTGATGTTGAGGAAGTTGAAGGCGAAGAGGGCTACTCTACCCTTGAACGCAACTCATGCCGTCCATCGTTCGACATCTGCGGAATCTGGGGCGGTCATACAGGCGAGGGAAGCAAGACCGTATTGCCATCCAAGGCATACGCCAAGGTCTCTTGCCGACTTGTGGCGAACCAAGACCATCACGAGATTTCAGAAGCATTCGTGAAATACATCGAGAGCATTGCCCCTAAGAGCGTGAAAATGAAAGTTACACCTATGCACGGAGGACAGGGTTATGTCTGCCCTATCGACTGGGCACCATACAAGGCAGCAGAGAAAGGGTTCGAGCAGGCATTCGGCAAAAAGCCATTGGCAGCACGCCGCGGAGGTTCAATTCCTATCATCTCAACTTTCGAACAGGTATTAGGCGTCAAAACAGTCCTCATGGGCTTTGGATTAGAGAGCAATGCGATACATTCTCCTAACGAGAACATGGACCTCGAAGTGTTCGAAAACGGCATTGTTGCTGTCGTTGGCTTTTATCGAAATCTCTAAAAATTACCATCTGAAAAAAAACAGTCAAATAATACCTTTCGTTTGGCTGTTTTTTTGTAACTTTGCACGAAATTTATAAATAAAAAAATTACGCATGGACAACAACTACGACAACATGAACCTTTTTGACTTTACTCGCCTGGTTTACAATAAATTAGTTTCCTTATTCAAATGGATTTTAGAAATAGTGCTTCGCTTGATTCGTCTCTGTTTCCGTTATTGGTACGTGATGATAATATGTGTTGCACTTGGCTTGTTTGCAGCAAGAATGTGGACAAAACCAAAATTCACCCGTTATCACGGACAAGCAACCATCACATTCATGCCACGCATGAAACAGATTATTGAAGAAGGATTATTGTCATATCTGTCTCAATCATACGAAACAAAGAGAGACGTTTTTGGATTACCAGATTCTGTTCAATTGGCAATGCGCGGTTTCTATACATACAATGTCATAGATGCCAAATTCGATGCAAATGCAGACTACATTGACAAAGAAGGCAGCGTTGAATACACAGACACTCTCAGTATGGTAATGCCCGATCATCTGACAATTCGAGTCAACCTGCAAGGTTGCTACGACTTCTACAGTCTCGAACGAAGTCTGATACTATGGTTCAATAGCCAAGACCAGTTCAGCATACCTGACAAACGGCACAAAGAGGCAATGAGGGAACGACTTGAGTATGTAAAACACGAAATTCAGAGATCGGATAGTTTCTTGTCTCACTATTATTTCTCGGAAACGCCAAAGATTGAGATATTCAATGAGAAGGTCAAAGAAAGGAAAGGCCAGCTCATCTATGACGAAATGCTTGGGCTGATACGCGAGAAACATTATCTGGAAAATGAGTTGGCAGAAAATCCAGACGTAATCAACTTTCAGACACATTTTTATATTGACTCGATTCTTCCAAAAGAAAAATACATTATTGGACTTTGCTCTGGCTTTGTGTTAGGCATACTTATTTCTCTGTTGATTAAATATTGGGCCAACATTAAAAACTTCTTACTGACAAAATGATGCAATTTACCACCAAGCAGATTGCAGATTTCCTGCATGGCCGTGTTGATGGTGATGAGACAATCATCCTCAACGATTTTGGAAAGATAGAAGAGGCTACGGAAGGCAAACTCACATTTCTATCCAATCCGAAATATACACATTATTTGTATACCACAAAAGCGTCTGCTGTACTTATAGATGAAGATTTCGTAGCCGAACAGGCCACTCCGACGCTCATACGCGTCAAAAATGCGTACGAAGCATTAGCACAGCTGCTTCAGTTGGCTGATTCACTAAAACCAAAGAAAAAAGGCATTCATTCCACAGCGCAGATAGATCCAACCGCCAAGATAGGTGATCTGGTATATATAGGAGCATACGCAGTTATTGGTGCCAACACAGAAATTAAAGATGGTGCCAGAATATATCCTCATGTATTCATAGACGACAACGTAAAAATTGGAGAAGAGACGATTCTGTACGCCAATTCGACAGTATATCCAGACTGTCACATCGGCAATCACTGCATAATTCATGCTGGTGCAGTGGTAGGTTCTGACGGATTTGGTTTTGCCCCAGACGCTGAAGGCCGCTTCAACAAGATACCTCAACTCGGCAATGTAATAATCGAAGATGACGTTGAGATAGGAGCTAACACTGTCGTTGACCGTGCTACCATGGGTTCAACAATAGTTCACAAAGGATGCAAGATAGACAACCTGTGCGACATAGCGCACAATGTTATTGTGGGTGAACATTCAGCAATGGCCGCTCAGACAGGCATAGCAGGAAGCACAAAAATTGGTGAGCATTGCATTTTTGGTGGTCAGTGTGGGGTTGTCGGTCACATAACCATAGCTGCTGGCAGCAAATTTGGGGCAAAGACAGGTATTGCTGGAACAATACGGCAACAAGGCACATACGCAGGTTATCCAGAGCAGGAGATTCACGGATTCAGGAGAAGTTTCGTAGCTCTCAAAAATCTGCCTGACATCTGGGACAGGCTCAATGAAGTCGAAAAAAAACTGAAAGACAAGTGATGAGGCAACATACTATAGGTGGGGAATTCACTCTGGAAGGTAAAGGTCTGCACACTGGTATGCAGATAATGCTGCACGCAAGACCAACAGAATTAGGTAGCGGCATAGTGATACGCCGAGTGGATTTAGGGGAAGAGATAAAGGCATCCGCTGAATATGTCACTGCCACAGAAAGAGGGACAGTACTGCAAAAAGGAGATTGCCGTGTATCAACAATAGAGCATTGCATGGCTGCACTGGCTGCATTCGGCATAGACAACTGTATTATAGAAGTAAACGCGCCAGAATTCCCGATATTGGATGGTTCTGCAATGCCATACGTTGAAGAGTTGAAGAAAGCAGGTGTAAAAGAGCAGGATGCAGAAAGAAAAGAATTAGTTGTGACTGAAACCATGAAGTTTCAAATAGGCAACTCAGAAATCACCTTTGAGCCAAGCAGCGACTTCGATATAGAGGTGGGGATTGACTTCAATTCACCTGTTCTCAAAGCTCAGAAGGCTACTCTCCATGGTCTCAACAAATTCAGCGAAGAGATAGCAAGTTGCCGCACATTCGTCTTTGTACGAGAGATAGAGCAGTTGGTAATGTCTGGCCTAATCAAAGGAGGCGACCTCAAGAATGCCCTCGTCATCTACGACAAGGAAACTTCGCTGGATAATTTAAACAAAATAGCAGGGTTTTATGGCGAAAAGGTGGAAAATCCATCTGACTTAGGCTATCTGAATGGCCCATTGAAATTTGACAATGAACCTGCGAGACACAAACTCCTTGACTTAATAGGAGACCTTTACCTGATAGGAATGCCTATCCGTGGAAAAATCAGTGCCATCAAGCCTGGTCATGGGGTAAACACAGAGGTGGCAAAGAAACTGTTGAAGACAATCAGGCAAATTTAAACATTAAAAACAGAAAAACAGAGCAACAAAATATGACTCAACCATTATCATTTGTGCATCCTGACGCACAATTGGCATCAAACGTTGTCGTGGATCCATTTGTGACAATTGACAAGAACGTGAAAATTGGTGCAGGCACACACATCTGCAGCAACGTGACAATCTTTGAAAATGTCACAATTGGTGAAAACTGTACTGTCTTTCCAGGAGCAGTTATAGGTGCCATACCACAAGACCTTAAATTCAAAGGCGAGAAGACAGAGGTCATTATTGGAGACAACTGCAATATCCGTGAATGCGTTACAATTCATAGAGGAACCGCTTCCAAGGACAAGACAGTGATAGGAAACAATTGTCTTATCATGGCTTACTGCCACGTTGCTCACGACTGCGTCTTAGGCAACAACATAATAATGAGTAATGCCGTGCAATTGGCAGGGGAATGTCACATTGACGACTTTGCCGTTCTTGGTGGAGGATCTCTGGTTCACCAGTTCACACACATAGGCCGTCACGTAATGTTACAGGGTGGTTCAAGAGTAAACAAGGATTTGCCCCCTTACATTATGGCAGGACGCGATCCCATCTCGTATGCCGGGACAAACTCTATCGGACTGAGAAGACGTGGTTTCACCAATGAGCAGATAAACCACATCCAGGACATCTACAGGCTGTTATTCAACTCGGGATTGAACACAACAGACGCAATGGAGAAAATTCTGACAGAGTTGCCAGCATCAGCCGAAAGAGATGAAATCACGCTGTTTATCAAGGATTCTTCAAGAGGAATCCTCAAAAGATAGTTTGGAAAAGAAATCGGAAGGAGTCATTCCTTCCGATTTCTTATTGCATTGAGGGCTTTGTGATATGCAATCTTGGCCGAGACGAGGCTTTCCTCGGCATCACGAAGCGAAGTTTGAGTCAGCAGCAGTTCGCTGAGAGGAATCAGACCTGCCTTATAGTTATCCAATTGAATATTATATGATGACTGCACCGTGGTGAGCATATCCTCTGCCACCTTCAACTGTTCACGGGTTGTCTCTACATTCATCGAAAGCATCATCTTCTGCAATTCAAGCTGCTTGAGATAATAATCACGTTCGTTCTTCGCCATTTCAATACCGGCTTGCTGGCGTTGCATTTTACGTGCCGTCTTGCCCCAGTCTGTAATAGGAATATTGACCATGACACCTGCAACGCCATTCATCTGACTGCGATTATTGAGGTGACTGTAACCATACGTGGCACCAAGCATCACGCTCGGGAGAGCTTCGCCTATGGTCATGCGACGTTCCAATTCCTTTGCCCTGACTTGCATATCCAGCAACTTCTCTTCCGGCAGCTTGCCGACGGATGAATCCTCATCCTCACGTAATTCTGTCCAAACAACATTTACAGAATCACCATTTTCAATTCCGATGAGATTGAAAAGATTGAGACGAGAGAGACGAATGCCATTATCCACCTGAATCATGCCACTACGCAATTCACCCTGTTTCAGTTTTATCTGAAGACGGTCGTTTTCAGTCACGAGACCGGCAGAATATGCAGATTCAACATCACGCGAAAGAGTGTCAAGCAACAATTGCAATCCCTGCAGGGTCTTGCGTTTTTCCTGAAGCTGGATAACCTGCCAATAAGCAGCCTCTACCTCTTCGGCTGTCGTACGTCTGGCAATGGCACTCTTGAGCAATGCCGCTTCATAACCGAGTCTCGCCAACTTGTTTCCCGTCACTACCCTACCGCCCAAATATACCGGCTGAATAAGGGTGAGTCCGACGGCAGAACCTTTCTGAAATCCTTCATATCTGAAATCAACATCCAGTCTTGATATTAAATCAGTTATCATTGAGAAGTACGGATTATCAGACTTAACGCCAAAGACAATATCATTTTTGTCGATGGTGAGCATTGGTTGTAAAGCATGATAGCCGAGAGCAGAGGCTGACACCTGAGGAAAATAGGCGGCAAGTGCCTCACCCTTTTGATACTCTGCCGCAGCAACCTCCAATTGAGCATTGCGAACTACCCAATTGTTCTGCTCTGCATGATAAAGGCAAGAATCAAGAGTCAGCGATATTATGAGAAATACGAGGTTCATATTGTTCAGTGCATTTATCTTTAAGTTTATACAATTGCCAATAGGAAATTGGCATGACTAACACTATCAAGATGATAGAGAGCATTGTTCCGAAGCATATCACGACTCCCATAGGCATCCATAGCATATCACCTGCTATTATCATTGGCACCACGCCAAGGGCGGTCGTGCAAGAAGTCAGAAAAATAGGGCGCATACGACGTTTGCCCGACTCCATAGCAGCATCACGAATGGAAAGTCCCTGATCGAAATGCAATTCCTCGGCATATTCGAACATTATTATACCATTACGGACTATGATACCCACGAGAGAGATCAAACCAAGCACAGAGGTTATGCCGAAATCAAGACCAAATATCCAAAGTCCGAAGAATGCGCCAAAGAGGCATAGAGTCGAGAGGACAATAGTCAATATCGCCAATGACACTTTCTTAAAATGGAACAGCAGGAATAGGAACAATACTCCTACTGCACAGATAAACGACAGTATGATTTCCGGCAAGACCGTACCGTTGATAGAAGCAAGACCTGCGGGAGTTACAGTCACATTTTCCGGGATGTCAAGTGTTGCAATATATTTGTCCAGCCTCTTCTTGGCAGCAGGATGGCTACATGCGTAACGCAAGTCTGCTCCGACGGATATAGTCTCGACTCCGGCCACGCGGTAATACTGTTCCGCATCAACTTTCGGAGTAACAGAAGCCACACTGCGCAAAGGCACTGACACTCCGGGAATCATTGTAGGAATCATCTGAGAACCGATAACATCATACGTTGCAGAATCAGCGACATTCTCATTATACAAAGTAACAGGAACAGCCTTCTTGCCCTCATACAGAGTCGTAATCGGCGAACCATTCAGGGAACCGGCAAGATAAAGCGATAGCATAGTCTTGTTGATGCCAAGACGTGCTGCCTCGTCAGGCTCCATATTAATGCCTACTGAGGTGACAAAACCTTCTGTTGTACTCCTGACGCACTGCAAGTCGTCCTGACGCAACAGGAAAGCCTTGATGGAATCTGCCACCCACTGCATTTCCTCTTGCCTTGCGCCTTGAATATGGACTTCAAGAGGCTGGGCTGTAGCTTGATAGTCCATCTGTTTGTATTTGATGGTAGCCCCTGCAAAAACATGTGGATATTCAGTCTGATACTCCTTCAGCAAGGCATTCGTTGCCCGGACAGACTTTGTGTTGACAATAATCTGGGCAAAATTCGGTGCAGGCACCATCGGGGCATACGTGGCATTGAAACGAGGGGCAGAAGTACCCACGAACGACGTCACAGAACGCACACGCTTATCATTAAGCAACATACGTTCCAGAGAATCTGCAACAGCATTTGTCTGCGAGACAGTAGCACCAGGCTCAAGATAGACTTCTATGGCAAAGAAATCACGAGCAGCACGAGGCATCATCTGTATGTTGAGTTGCAGGAACATTGCTATACCGAGGACAATTGCCACTATACCCAACAATATAGTCAGTTTAGGAATACGGAAACAACGTTCCTCTATCCATTCATACCCTTTCTGAAGAGCATCAAAGAAAATCTTCTGTATGCGTTCAATACGTGTAGGCTTGTGTGTTGCCGGATCTATCGGTCTTATATACTTCACCTCAAGTGACGGCACGACGAATATGGCATATGCAAGAGAGGCTGCCAGTGCAAAAGTTATGACCCACGGAAACATCTTGATGAAGTCGCCAAGATAGCCACCTATTATGTTCAGCATTGGATAGAACATCAGGCATATAGCTGCAGTTGCCATGAACATTGGCATTATCAGTTCCTGCCCGCTCTCTGAGGCCGCCTTTACAGGGTCTTTGCCAGGTTTCAGATGTGCCATGTAGCCATCCATGGTTATGATGGAGTCGTCCACAATCATACCCAAGACTACAATCAGAGCAGCAAGCGTAACCGTATTCAAGTCTATGTGAGCCACATACATGGCAGCTACAGCCACAGCCGTACATACTGGAACTCCTGATGAGGCTATAAGTGCAGACTTCATCGGGAACAGTATCAGCATGACGGCAATGACCACCAGCATTGATATCACAAGATCGCGAAGGAAAGACATCACCGAACCATTGACAACCTTTGGCTGGTCGGTGATATTCGACAGATGGACACTTTCCGGAAGATTCTGTTTGAAATCATCAATTATCCTGTCAACGTTACGCCCGAAATCCACAATGTTATTATCAGAACGCATCTCGATGGAAAGAATCAGAGCGTCATGCCCATTGTAAGAAACCATCTGGGTAGGCTTTTTGTAACGTCTCTCGATAGTTGCAATATCTTTCAGACGCAGGAAATGACCAGTAGGGTCAGCATATATGATGTGTTCGGCAATCTCGCCTTCCGAAGTGATATTGCTGTTCACATAGATAGGCGAGTTAAGATCGTCTGTAGTGAAATCACCGCTGAGTGTCTGCAGGCCTGCCGTCTGGAAATTGAGCATCAGTGTCGTAGGATTGACACCATAAAGAGCCAGTTTTTCGACATCCACCATGACAGCAATCTCTTCATCCTGCGTGCCGGCAATCTTGACAGAAGCGAGCTCCGGAATAGTCTGTAACCGTTCGCTCAGCAAATCGGCATATTCCTTGAGTTCTGCATAACCCTTGTCTTCACTCTCGATGGCCACAAGCATAGCCGCCACACTCGAGAAATCATCAATGACCGCCACGCCAAGCACACCTGCCGGAAGTTGGATTTTAGACTGATTCAGCTTTATCTTGATCTTAGACCATACCTCGTCCTTCTTGTCCTGTGGAACCACGAGGTCAACATAGATATAGCAGATGCCGTTCTTCGAGTATGAATATGTTCCACTGCGCGAAACCTCTGGAAAAGCAAAAAGTATCTCTTCAAGAGGTTTAGTCAATTGCTCTTCCACCTCCTTTGCCGTAGCACCAGGATAGATACCTGCAACAAGCCCCTGCTTGATCTGGAAAGTAGGGAACTCATCCTTGTTCATGCGGAAAATACCGACGATGCCTACAGCAATCATCACTATCAGAATGACTGCCACGATTTTACGGTGGTCAATGCCAAGCTCTATGATATTTCTTTTACGTTTCATTGCTTGACAACCACCTTAGTTCCTGTAGAGATTTTGAGAGACCCTTTAGTCACCACTCTGTCGCCAAAAGAAAGGCCAGATGTCACTTCAACACCCTTACCAACGAAATCGCCAAGGGTTATACGTCTTTTCTCGGTCACTCCATCAGGATTTATTATCCAGATGTATTTTCCATCGTCATCCATGCGTATTATATCTGCAGGAATGACAATCATGCGCTGAACTGAATCTTCTATCATAAACACACGGCAAATCATGCCAGACATCACACCTTCAGGAATCTGCTGGAGCCTCAGCCTGCATTTGTATGAGTGAGAGAGTTCGTTGCCCACCATATTCTTCTCTGTTACCGTGGCATGGACTCTGGCACCAAGCGAAGGAATCTCCACGCAAGCCTTGTCGCCTATTCTGACATTGTTGATTTCGCGTTCAGGAACAGCCATTACTATATCCACACTGCTCATGTCAACCACCCTGACAAGTTCCTCAACCACACCAGTCTCGACCCCCACTTCGGCTGAGAGTTCCGCCACAGTGCCGGCAAAAGGTGCACGTATCGTACATTCATCAAGAGACTTACGCGAGGCAGCAACAGTTGCACGAGCCTGGGCAACCTTTGTTTCAATCTCCACCATCTTGACGTCAGCGACACTGCCCGACTGGTGAACCTGTTGAACACGACGAAGACCATCCTCTGCCTGACGAAGGGCAGCCTCTGCTGCATCATTGGCGGCAGCAAGCTGCTGCGACTCTATACGAACCAATGGTTGACCAGCAGAGACACGTGTACCCTGACGAACCATGACCTCGGCAATGCGTCCTGAGTGACGAGAAGTAAGGCGCGCTTCTCTGCACGGAGAGACATTTCCTACATAGTGCGTACCTTCCACATTTCCAAGAGAATCAACAACAAGCACTTCAACCTCAACTGGTTTTCTCTCCTGTTTCTTACCGATGTCTGCACACGAAAACAAAAGCAACAAACAACCGGCTAACACAAAAAACTTTTTCATAGTGTAAGACAAGACGTTTTTGAATAAATAACGTGCAAAGTTACTACAATATTGTGAAACCTGCAAAATATTTAACATAAAAAAGGCATTCATTTTTACCTTTCAAAAATTTTGCTGTATGAAACATTTGTAGTAACTTTGGCGTCAAAATTACAGACACATGAAAAGATTGGCAATTATCTCATTATCAATACTTTTAGTTTTGGGAGCATCTGCACAAAACAAGAAATCCAAAGAGCCAGAAAGACAACCTGACGGCATAGACAGGTTTCTGCATCGCATAGACACCACCCACGAATTGAACATTTCGGCAATAAACAAAGTCATCAATTACGGATACTTCAGGTTTGCAGCTCATGCGGAATGGAAACTGAGCAACAGCACAACCAGAGACGAAATGGCTTACTGGGAATGGTTTTTGGCATATCTGCAAATCACTTCGCGCAAAGACATGGAAGGAGGTTTCATCCACACCGAGAAAGCACTCGATCTCACGCGGGATAGCGGTGAATTTCTCTGCCAGATACTGGCACTGAGGGTAAAGTATTATGATTCGACACTGGAATTTGGCAAAGAAATTGCCACGCTGGACGAAATCAACGAAATAACCAATAGGATGAGCGGCAAGCCCGCATTCTGGGCTTGCGTCAAGAAAGCCAAACTGCTGAAACATCTGAACCGCACAGATGAATCACTGAAATATTACAACATGGCAATAAGTGCAGGAAGCAACGACAGCATTGAGCTGGCTGACACTTACTACAACAGAGCCCTGATCTTGCTGCACAGCACAAACGACTCTGCCATAATAATGAGCGATTTAGAGATGGCAACAGCATTGAACGACAAGGAGACCAAATACCTGTACGAACATGCAAGACTATGCAGAGAATGGTATGACACTGTGCCTGAGTATCGGGCGGTGATGACAAAGGAATGCGAGAGGATATTGCAGTTGGACACAATGCCGACATTATCTTCAATCCGACATTGCGCCCTCGCCATGTTAGGAAGGAAATTCGAGGCTGAGAGATGGATAGACCAAGTAATGGCTAATTTTGGCGACAAGCAGAACAACTGGGTTTACATTTACTATAACAAGGCTTGCATCTATGCGATATTAAATGACGTGCAGCAGGCAATGGACTACCTGACAGAAGCAGAAATGCGTGGAGCAATCAATTGTGCAAAACTCAGAGACGATGCCAATTTCTACAACCTGATTGACACAGACGAATTCGAGGAACTGATGCTGAGGGTGTGCATGGAATGACTCATTTCCTGATTACATCATTGATGCTTTTGCCGAGTTCCGCTGAGAGTTGCTGCAAGGCTGCAGCCGACGCATAGTCGTAATCTTTGGTGTGGCAGCCCTTGCTCTTCATCTCGTCAGAATAATATTGCTTGCCGTCAGGGCCTGATATTTTCAGAGTTGCCGTAGCATACGAGAAAAAGAAAAGATAATCTCCCATCTCCACCTTGTTGTACGGAGCAGTAGAGGCTGATATCTCGATATTCCATTCAGCCTGTTCCACAGGATCAGCCAGAATGCAGCCATTCTTATAAAGTTCACCACTCAGCATTCTCGTGAGGGAGTTATCCTCACTGCCATCAAGAGTACAACGCAGACATACCTTCACGCTGCGGTTCAGTTCGCTCTCCAAGGCAATTATTTTCACCTCAGCGGCTCGCCATTCATCATCCAGGAGTTGTTCCGACGAGACAACAGGGTCTATGGCAATCAGTGTCCGTCTGGTATCGTCAGCCATACCCAATGCCATACGGGCATTCGTCACAGCATCATTGGCCATCGTCTTGTTGCCGGCGTTGATGAAATTCTCGGCATCCTCAATTCTTATGTTCACACGTGTCATCTGGGCAATCAGCTGACGTTGCAGCTTCTGCGAAAGTCCGGCCTTAGGCACATACGCCATGACAGCCGCTATTCCCGATTGTTTGTTCACAAACGTCTTAACCTCAATGCCGGGTATTTCAGCCATACGAGTAGATAAGATTGTCACTGACGAATAAATGCTCTGGCTATAAGCCCTGTCATTTTCAACCACATCTTTCAGGGTGTCGGACGCATGATGCTTGACAATGACACTTATCTTCGACATCAGGTTGCCGAATGCGCCCTGTTTCGCCCTTTCGACAGCATCCTCCATTGTCTCGTCACGCCCCATCTCCGCCACGGCAAAGCCACTATAATAGGCCGTCGAAGGGAAAAGGCTCTCTCTTCTCTCGGCATTCATCCATTCAGGATAATCTGTCTTTGCATTGCATAATGCAGACAAGCTCAGAAATATCAACAATAACTTCTTGTTCATGGTGCAAATGTATTAAAGCATTCAAGTTTCTCAAGTAGTAGTCCCCGGGGGAATCCAGGCGAGACCTCGGAGAGGTCGCACATAGTGCCACCCCTTCGGGGAGGTGGAGAGGGAGACGGCTGACCGTCCGCAGGTTTTTCCGAGAAAATCACGTCAACCACAGATCTCAAGCACACAGGGCGTGAGGTCTGTGAATAAAGACGTTATTTCATTCTTTCAGTATTATTCTGTTTTAATCTTCCAGTCCCTGACTGCCAGTTTGGTCATGTCGAAACGTATGCCGACCTTGACTATCTTGCGGCCGTCGGTGGTGTATGGCACGCCATAGTCGCCGCTCTCAATCTGTTTCAGTGCAGATAGCGGGGTGCCATGCAACTTCAGTTCCATGACGTATATTGTGTCGGGCATCTTTATCAGTATGTCTATGCGCCCTTTTATGCACTTCACCTGCGTGCGGACATAGACGTTCAGCATCGAGAATATTATGTAGAACGTCCACTCGTAGAAACCCTCGGCAGTCGATACCTCTTCAAGTTTCTTCTTGAACCCCTCGATGTATGGCAGACCTGCAATGTAAGCTTTCATCTCGCGGAGAGCGAGTTCGATGTCGTTCTTGCGGAGAGCCTGCCAGAACTTCATGGCAAAACCCACCTGTGTGTCGGCATTTTCCATGCCGAGATATGTCTGCATCAAGCCTTTGATGAAACCAGTCCTCACCTCTAAATTAGGAAAATCCAGAGTGTATATATATGTTTCAGGGTCATAATCCTTGATTGTCAAGTATCCACTTTGATAAAGCATAGGCAAGGCACTGGTCATTGCCTCTGTCGGTACGTCAAAGCCATCGGCTGGTGCCAGCATCCGTTCAAGGGTTGTGATATCGGTCTTGTACTGTTGCATCACCTGAAAAACAAAGGACGGTGTGGCAGTCGTGAACCAGTAGTTCTTCAACTGTTTATGGTTAAATGCGCTCAGCAGACTGTATGGGTTATATACACCAACCTTCGCCTCTGAAAAGTAATAGCCATCATAATGCTTGCGTAGCAGCTCGCGCATCTCGTCATAACTTACGCCTGCTCTCTTGCTGAGCCGTTCGATGTCTGGATGGAAGACAGTATCCAGCTCTTTGTCAGTAAAGCCTGTAAGTGCGGCAAAATCAGGATCCATCGAAATGTTCGTGAGGTTGTTCAGTGTCGAGAATATGCTCAGCTGCGAGAACTTGGTTATGCCAGTGATGAAAGTGAACCTCTCGTATGCCGAACAAGCCTTTATTGGGGTGTAGAATTCCTGCATTATCGTGCGGGTCTTTTCCAAGAGTTTTGAATCTCCCAACTTGCCAAGCAGCGGTGCATCGTATTCGTCGAATATCAGCACTACGCCAAGGCCCGTCTGTTTGTAGGCACGTTCAATTAGACTTGAAAGTCTTGCTCCTGGTGTCACGTCATCTTCATCTCGTCCGTAAATTGCTTCATAGCCTTTTAATTGCCGTCCGATTCTCGATTGGATTTGGTTAACTGGCAAATCCTTGACCTCCGACAGATT
>JAZRYS010000274.1:0-5589 GCA_045600865.1 Candidatus Aphodosoma sp. | reverse complement strand
GTAAAGATAATCCTGTTCCAATCATTTGGCTTTACAGGAATTTTATCATGATCTCCTTCATCGAAGTTGATACCTCCTGTGAAGCGTCCTTTCCTTGATGCTCCATTGCCTGCGTACATCACAAAAGAATGTCCACCGAAGCCAATATTGTAGTTAATGGGCAACATACCCTTTTTAGTGTAATTAGGGATGAAGATTTCCATTGAAATCATAAAATGATCAGGTAATTCCAGTTTCTCACCATTGACAGCAGGAAAGATAGGAGTTCCAACGCGATGAGATTCACTGGTTTCCACATGGTCAAATTTGCCGAATGCGTAAATGTATGATTTTGTAGTGGAACTGCCATAATAAAAAGACAGTGCCTTCACACCATTTTTCATAACAACCTTCAGCCCTGGCTGTGTTAATATTTTCGTGGCATGTTTTGTTTCGCTCCAGCCGATAGAATCATTTTCTATAACTGACCCCGTCCAGTTCTTCGGAGATTTGCCCACTTCGTCACCAGAGAAATCATCAAAGAAGATTACTCGCTCTGTTTGAGCATTCACAGCAGTAGCTATTGCCAGTAATACCAGCGATAGGATTATTTTCACTGTCTTTCTCATAATAATAGTCACTTTGTTTTTTTAATAATTCTACGGAAATGTTTCAGTGCCAGGTCGGCATATACATAATGTTGGGTTTTTGCTGTTGGAATAAAGTCTGTATGGAAGTGCTTCTCGTGTGACTTGCTCCTTATTTCTTCCAACTTGCCATTTCCCGGAGAAGACCATTGGCAACCTCTGTTGTAGGCTGTGGCAGCAAGACGTAGCTGCTCTTCAATCGGAAGACTTTCCAAACCGTCTTGACAGTGTTGCCCGTTCTTGTCAAACGAACCATAGTCAAGATAGAGCATTTTCAGGAATATTGCGAGATAGATGCATTGCCACTCTTCATCTTCCAGTCGTGATATGCGTACCTTTCGTGCGTTCTGACTGTCTTTAGTGTCAAAGAATAGGTTATACTTTCTTGCGAGTCCGCTTCGCATCCATCGCTTTTCAAGTTCCTCGGCAAATGACGGTTTCATCTGGAAGCGGCCTATGCTGAAGTTGCAAGCTCTTGTTCCTTGAGTCACGTAGAGCGCCTTAACCGCTCCAGTCTCCATATTGTCCTGAAACTTGCTATAGCGTATCAGTTCAGGGAATATCACGGATTCTGCTATGTTGCATGGCACTTCATATTCTTCCCAAACCTGCCTCCATTCAGCACGATGATTGTCACAATAAGAGTTTGCTGCATCGTCTTTCAGCGACGGTGCAGCAAACATTAAGGCACAGATTGTTACTAGAGCTTGTATGTACATTTGATAATTTTAAAGCACACCCATTGATCCTCTATGTCTTCAAGTTCCAATTTAATCCAGACGATTTCATTGTCATACTTTTGAATGGCAGTAGGATTAACTACATCACCTTCTGGAAGTTGGAGCCACTGTCCCTTAGCATTGTAGATAACCTCTCGCTTGCCGTCAGAACTCTTCCATACTGCACTTTCAGCCTGCTTCATTGTTGGCAAAGTCTTTTTGTAGAAATCCTCGCCAATCTTTACAAGTTTACCATTCTTGACTTCGCAGAGATCTCCGTTGTCATCAATCTTGTACAGATATTTCTTTGCCAGAATATCATCTACTGTAGGGGCAACATAGAACTCAGGCCACCATATTCTACATACATGATCAATGACCTCTTCCTTGTACATTGGAGGATAGTTGCATGGGAACTCGCTGTATGCCTCCTCAAGAATGTCACCAGCTTCGATTACAACATTCAGCGGAGCTCTGTTGGCACCACAATCAGGAAGAACGCCATCTGCTACAGCTTGCTTCTGAGCCTTGATATAGTCAGGAAGCTGTGCCTTGATGTTGTTTATGCGCTTCTGGACAGCTGCACTCCAGAGTCCTGCTGCTCTGGTTCTATAGGTCTTGATAGACTCGAGTGCCTGCAAATAGAGCGGATTGTAAACGGCAGGATCATTTGTTGAATAAATCTGATCCTTGAGGGCCAGAATCTTCTTTCTCTCTGCTGCACTGAACTTAGCATCGATATCGCTTCCTGCTTTGATAGCCTCTTCCATGAGTCGTGTTGCATTGCCTAACTTGGTCATAGCCTGAGAAAGGTCGTCCGTACCGATCTTGTCTTGCATAGATCGCACATTCTTGGCAATATTCTTCAGGTTTGCCATATCTGCAGCAGTAAACTGACCTGACTCGGCTCTTGCCTGAAGACCCTCTACGTCAACACCACCCAAAATCTTCATCCTTACCTTAGCTTCAATCTTCTCTCGCTGTTCGTCGGTGATGTTCTCTGAATTCAGAAGATCCATTTCTGCTCTTGTCAATCCAAAGGCATCTGCAATTTCTTGTTCTTTCTGCTTGCGCCATTGCAGTGTGAACTCATCCTCACAGGTAGTGTCAAGGTTGAGCTCTTCAGCACGGAGGGTTACTTTCTTGATGGCTGTATAGAAGGCAGTCATTGCTTCCTCTGTTGGATTAGCCAGTTCCTGTGCTGATGGTACGGATGGTAACTCTGCCATGAGTGAGAGAGGTGAAGATGTTGTGCTTGGAGTCACCTTCTCGTTCCAGCTAAAGGTGCTGGTGCGACGACGCTGAAGCTGCTGTTCTGGTGTCATCACCTGATTCATCACATTCTGCGAGTCGCTGATGTCATCATCATTCTTTGAATCACGACTTGACTCAGACGACTCTTTACCAGAAGCCTTTCCTACAATAGCATTGCTTACTGCAGAAGCTGCTTTGTCCTTCAGTTTCTTCAAAAAGGCCTGAGCATTAGCCTCAGGAGCAAATGCCAGCATCAATGCTGTCAAGATAATAACTGTTCTTTTCATATTGTTGTAGTATTATAAGTAATCTTTTAAAAGGTCATCAAATTCTTCTTCCTTGTCTTCGAGCGACTTTTTGTTATGATTCTTCAGTTCCTCGTCGGTCAGGCTTGGCTCTATCGAGACAGTCAGACTTCCGTCATCATATCTCATTACTGCACACTGACGATTCCCTTCAGTATTTCTTGCCTCGAAAAGTTTGGTTCCATCCATTCCAGACTCCGATGCATCACTCGTATAGCCATGTGCCTTTAAGCGTCGAACATATTTCTCATAGGTGTTGCCAGTTGATTGAACGTCTATGTATATCCCTTCTGCCGACGCTTCGGAAAGTTTTGCCACATCCTTTTCATCATCAGGCAGAAGCCATGAGAGTGTTTGCTCCCATCCTGTCGTATCCATCGGCCTGTCAGACATTATCGTTGAAAATTCGCTTTTCCAATAAGTATCCGTAATAAAGTCTTCGTTGAATATCACAGCCTTTACCGTATCTAAGGTTGATACATATTTTGCCTCCATGGCAAGAGCCTTGCGCATAAGCTCGTCATCGGTTGTCTGAGCCCACATGCCCACAGACAAAAGCGTGAGCATAATCATTATTGTAAATCGTTTCATAGTTCTATCTTTCTAGAGGAAACTTCTATGAATTTCAATCGCTTGAGGTCAGAGAATATGGTTCCATCAACACCTACTGGCTTTTCGTCTTTGTCAGAAGAAACCAATTCATTCTCATATCTTTGAAATATCGATTCTGCCTTGATGGAGTTGTCCTTAACTAACACATTGAGAGCCGCTGAGCATTTGTTGTCAGTGAGACTGCCTAGGAAATTCATGTCCAAGAGACCTTTTCCTTCTATGTGTGCAATCTTGAGCGTACCATCTTTCCAT
Source organism: Candidatus Aphodosoma sp. (assembly GCA_045600865.1). Taxonomy (GTDB): domain Bacteria; phylum Bacteroidota; class Bacteroidia; order Bacteroidales; family Paludibacteraceae; genus Aphodosoma. The sequence continues at coordinate 1,821 of JAZRYS010000274.1, read as the reverse complement.
GCCTTATAGTCTACCTTGCCTGTTATGGACTTGTTGCAGTTAAAGAACGATTTGTCCTGGAATCCGTTAAGGCTGATGGTCTGCTTCATACCACTGCTTATAGTCTTGTCTGGAGACTTGAGCTCTATAGTAAAGTCTTGGTTCTCAAGGTCCTTGACCAAATCTGATTTTGGTCCCTTGGCATCATCAGGGTATGAAATGTATACAGCAGATGGAAGTGAAGGAAGTACTTCGCTCTTGAACTTTTCATCGAATTCATTCAAATTGTGAGTGAAGCGAAGTCTTACCTTACCTTTATATACACCCTGCCAATTGTGTTTTGCGTCCTGGCCTATCCTTTCTTGCATCTCAAGATGCATAGTTAGATGCGCCATCTGATAGACATCGACACCGAACAATGTCTTGTCCTTGCCTTGAGCCTTATCTATATTCAGTTGCCATGTGCCAACCTTCTTCTTCATAGCCTCTTGGGCTATCAAAGCGTTGACCGCTTTATAATATCTGGTATGGATCAGTGCGCCTTCCATACAACGGCGGGCAGTAGGATTGCCATCCGCCAGTTCTGAAAGGAAATCCTTAACCTTACCAATATTTTTGTAAGCCGACGGTAGTTTTTCATAAAGGGTAGCACCACCAGTTACAACGTTTGCTACCTTAGCTGCCGCAATCGTAAGTGGAAGCACCACAGGGGCCGATGCGCCTGCAGCTGCTGCTGCAGTAGCCGTGACGGCAGTAATTGTGAAGGTTGCAGCTACATTGTAGATACCACGCTGAGCACTTTCGCTGCCGTTCGCAACCGCTACCACATCGCCTAACATGCTGGCAGGAGGGAAACCTACGCCCGCTATTGCACACAAGTCCTCAGTTAAACTCATCCAGTCAGCGTTTGGACCAAGATTGTTTGCGGCAAGGTCATTCTCTATTCTTTCCATGATACCACTGGTGAGATTCATGTCCTTGAACACCTTGTCGGCAATCTTATCCATCTCCTCTTGCGAGACCTCAAGGCCTGGGCACTTCAGTTCCCCTTTGAATTCGTATTCTCCTATCCGGATAATGACTTCACGAGTACCTAGATCATTCTTGATACGGTCGAAATCTATAAAGTTTGCCAGATTCTGCTCGTGCAAGTTGGTTGGACGACCACTGAATCCGAGCTTCTTCTGCGCAAAAGCACTGCTGCCCACTAATGTGAGCAGCAAGCATGTTATTATAATTAATGACTTTCTCATCAATCCATTTTTTACTTCTTGATGAACTCATTTTAATAGTTGAGCTCATTACTTCTTAATGAACTCTACGCGACGATTCTTTGCCTGACCTTCCTTGGTTTTGTTGTCTGCAACTGGCTCGTGTGAGCCTTTACCTACAGCGCGGAGGTTCCACTCGTCAACACCAAGCTTCACGAGAGCAGCAACGACAGCCTCAGCGCGTGACTGTGAGAGAGGATCGTTAATCTTGTCAGAGCCCTGATTGTCGCAATGACCCTGCACCTCGAAACGTACGTTCTTATTCTTGAGCATGTAGTCAGCTACCTTCTGGATTTCCTCCATTGACTCTGGAAGGAGAGTAGCCTTACCTGTCTCGAAGTTGATGTTGTTGGTCACGAACTTACCTGTCTCTTCCATCTGCTTAGCCACGAGATCTTGAGCATTCTTGTCATAGAGCGCCACCGCACCCTGAGCTAAAACTACATTCTTGATGAATGTAAGATTGCTGTATTTGAATGGTACGCGGAAGGCGAACCAAGTAGGCTGTCGCTTGATACTTGGATAATTTACAATACGTTTTCCATCAACATACACCTTCATGGCGCGTTTG
>JAZRYS010000273.1:0-12153 GCA_045600865.1 Candidatus Aphodosoma sp. | reverse complement strand
CTACGTGAAGACCAGTGCTGCATACGACAGGACCTACCACTTCTACATCAAGAACGTATGGAACGGGGTTTCTTCGGAATGGGTGCATATTACCTTCACGACAGCACCAGCCGGTGCCCCAGAGCATAACACTGACGAGTTCATCGCCGAGGAGGTCATCCCGGCCGAGGCATTCGTCAATATGGGCGTGCTTCACGTCGAGAACCTCGTAGAGGGGACTAACGTTACCCTCATCGACGCAGCCGGCAGGACACTCTACAACGGCAAGGCGGACAACACCCACATGGAATTTGACCTGACGGTACGTGGAATCTACATGGTAGTTCTCCGTGGCGGGCAGAATCAGGTTCTCAAGGTTGTCTATTAATCCTACTTACATATAATGTTAGAGCCGGGGCACAAGCCCCGGCTCTTTTTTATCTGAAATATTTTGCAATCTCGAAAAAATGTCGTAACTTTGCACCCTGATTGGAAACTACGGCTATGGAAGAAATCTGGACAAGGAAATACCCCGTTGGCAACGACGATTTTGTCAGCCTGAGGAAAAATGGAGAGCTTTACGTAGATAAGACCGAACTCATCTGGCAGATGATGCAACTGAGCAGGTGGATATTTCTTAGCCGTCCGCGCAGGTTCGGCAAAACACTGTTGACCTCTACGCTTCAGGCGTATTTCGAGGGCAGGAGGGAACTCTTCGAGGGGCTTGCCATAACTGAGCATGAGAAGGAGTGGGTGAAATACCCCGTGTTCCATTTCAACCTGTCGGATGTCAAAAAAATGCCTGTCAGTGAGATTGCTCAAGGGATTTGCCTTCAGCTGAAAAAATATGAGTCCATTTACGGACGAGATGAGGACGAACATACTCCAGGGTCGAGACTCAAGGGGTTGATAGAACGTGCATATAACCAAACAGGTCTTGGCGTAGTGCTGATATTCGACGAATATGACGCACCTCTGCTCGAGAAACTTGGCAATCCGGAACTCTTGGAGCAGACTCGCGACATCATGCAGGAATTCTACGGTCCTATCAAGTCCTGCTCGGCATACGAAAGGTTTACCTTCATAACTGGCATAACCAAGTTCTCGCAACTTAGCATATTCTCTACGCTGAACAACCTGAACAACATATCCATGCTGCCACAGTTCTCTGCGCTGACAGGCTTTACCGACGAGGAACTCGACACGGTCTTCCGTCCAGACATCGAGCGTCTTGGAAGAACCATGAACGTCAATTACGATGATATGCGCGAGATGCTCCGCAAGCGTTACGACGGCTATTATTTCACAAAGGCAAAAATCGGTGTTTATAACCCATACAGCCTCTTGAAAGCATTCGCCAATCAGGAGATGGAAAACTACTGGTTCCAGAGCGGCACGCCTTCGTTCATCTTCGAGGTGCTGAGACGCTACAACACCGACATCACTACCCTTGAACGTCTTGAGGCTTCGTCGGAGGGTTTTGACGTGCCGACCGAGGCGATGCACAGTTCGTTGCCACTGCTCTACCAAAGCGGTTATCTCACTATAAAAGACTACGACCCGTTAACATACGCATATACCCTCGATTTCCCTAACCAGGAGGTGCGTACAGGGTTCATAGGAAGTATGATGCCGACATATATCGGTATGGAGAGCTCTGATGTCCAGATGGGTTTTGCCATGAAGTTCTGGAAGGCTTTGCGCCAAAATGACATTGAGCTTGCCCTAAAGGAACTGAAGGCATATATGGCAGGATTGCCATACGTTGAGGGTTTCAAGAGGAAACTTGACGAAGTGAAGACCGCCGAGGGTTTCTACGAGTGGACCTTCTACATCATCTTCTCTATGCTCAACGTCTATGTCCGTACGCAGGTGAAGTGCATCAAGGGACGCATAGACATCCTCATCAAGATGCCTGATACTATATACGTTATGGAACTTAAGCTCCACGGCACTCCACTCTCCGCGCTGAAACAGATTGAAAGTGGCGGCTATGGTGTGCCATATACCACCGACGGTCGCAAGGTCGTTAAGGTGGGCATACGCTTTGACATGACAAAACTGGCGGTCAGGGACTGGAAGATAAAAACCGAATAAAAGAGAAGGGTGTAGGGTACACAAGAAAAATAACTGTTCGCAAAAAACTGTTTTTTGGCAGTTAACGTGTTGAAACATAATATTATGACAGGCGAACAGTTTCACGAGAAAACTGTTCGAAACTGTTCGCCTGTTTTGTTGTTGCGTTTTCAATGGAAAATAGGATGAAAAGGTGATGAAAAAATGGTTAGAGCGAAATAATCAGAGTGTGAATTTTAACAATTGCGAGAGTGTTTTTGTGGGTTTCAAGGGTTGTTCTATGGTTCGACAGGGGTTGCTTTGGGCTTGCTCTTTTTTAGGTTTGGTTTGCAATCAGGATATATTTGTTAATCGAGAAAATGCGGCTTTTGATTTTAACTGGATTTATGATTTTTTTATATAGCAGACGGGCGAACAGTTTCGAACAGTTTTTTTGAGAAACTGTTCGAGTGCTAAGATGCGGTTTAATAATAGATTAGATGCCAAAAAACAGTTTTTCCCGAACAGTTATTTTTTTTTGTGTTTCTGGATAGATTTTTCTCCTTTTTCGGGTCTATATATACAAAGGCCATTACACCCGAAGATGTATGTCTGGGTTTCCGGGCATTGTCTCCATATCTTTGAGTGTGGCAATCAAAAAAAATTCTTTATCTCAGTACTCTTGGAGACAGGGTCTGGCAAACAATCCATTTTATTATGAAAAAAATTTCCTTAGTACTTTCTGTACTCATGCTTTGCGCCATTACGTATGCGCAACCAGCCGTGGCAACTCTTGTTCACAATGGCAACGTTAAGGTCTTCTATGGTATGGATGCATTCAAGATCGCATGTGATTCTGCCTTATCTGGTGATGTCGTCACCCTTTCCCCAGGCACTTTTCATGGCGGTTATGACCTTACCAAAAACATAACCCTAAGGGGAGCGGGTTGGAAAGGTGACCAAAACACAATAATCGATGGAGATGTGCATCTTAAAATCCCGTCTTCCGATTTAATCAATCATCTCAGTATAGAGGGTATAAAATTTAGAGCCCGGATTCATATTGACAGTCTTATGCACAATCCTATCATTTCAAAGTGCTGGATTGGTGATATAGGGATTAATAATGTATTCAATGGTACCGTTGTGAATTGCTTTGTGAACGGAACAGGCTGTGACTCTAGAAAACGACAAGCAAATACAAATTGGCAATTGACTTTTCTCAACAGTATCGTTAATGCAAGTGGCGATATCAACAAATTGTCATACGTTAATTGTATTGTTAATGGTGATGGTGGGTTTCCAGATAACGTTTTCATTAATTGTATAATGAATCGTTCTGCTTGTTGCGATAAGCCAAATACTACATGTACAGCAATCAATTGCGTTTGTGTTGCAGTTGGAGGTTATTTTGACAATTGTATTGCCGTAAACGATACCATTGTAGATTCCATGGATAGACTTTTTGTGAATCTGTCAAACTTTAATGATGTGTTCAATAATTCTGACGAAATTTCTTTTGAACTGTTGCCAGCAGCGCAGACTCAATTCCTTGGAAATGACGGTACCCAGATTGGCGTATATGGTGGCTTGCGTCCTTATTCCGACATTCCTTCATATCCACGCATCACTGACACGCAGGTTGCTCCAACTTCTACTGCCGATGGCAAACTTGATGTAAGAATAGAGGTTACTCCAGCCCAATAGAAAACGTGATTGATCATGAAAAGACTTAACCCGCTTTTCCTGTTGCTCATTCTCGCCGTCCAATCGGTTTGGTGTCAGACAGTCATGCCAAACATATCCAGTCTTGGCAACTTCACTGATGCCGATTACTATGTCTATTGGTTCGATGGGAATTCCGCGGCACGAAACAGCATCAACATATCTAATGGCCAGTTTGAGATAGATGTATCCCATCTTTGCCATGGCGCTCACGTGTTGCAGGGCACCCTGATGGATACTCATTCAAACTTGTCTCCTGTGATTACTGACCCGTTCCTTGTTCCGCCTGTTTTCGACACTTCAGGCTATACAAGAATCGCATACTGGTTTGATGATAAAACTGTTCCACGTTATACAACAAACTTCTCCGAAGATTTTATGTTGGATGTCGATAGTCTTGCCGTAGGCGTTCACATCTTGCATCTTGCATTGGCGGACAACTCCACGTTGGTCTCACCTGTGAGGTCGATACCTTTCTACCGACTTTGCCCGTCGGAAGACGAGCCAACCATATCTTCTGTGAATTATTGGTTTGATGACAGTGAACAGGTGTTTAACATTCCTTTTGTCAATGGTCAGAATCAGATTGATGTCTCATCCATTGCAGAGGGTGTCCACTCCGTCCATCTTCAAACAATTTATGATGATGGCAATGTCTCTCCAACCATTACCAAACCTTTCTATGCAAACCTCAGCCAGATGGATACTCCTTCGTTCGATGGACTAACATATTGGTTCGATGATGACAATAATGACTTGTCTTATATGCCTTTGTCAGACAGCGTTGTGCAATTAGACGTGTCGCATCTTGTTCCTGGCGTGCACACGCTGCACAGCATGGTAACTGGTCCCGACAATGATTTCTGGTCACCAGTCACTGCTGCTCCATTCGTGAACTCCAATCTGTATGACCGCAAGATAGGCAAGGCATTCTATTGGTTCAACGACAGTGTAAATAACATTCATGACACTATCTTTGACAATCCGCAGGATACACTCAGATGGATTGCCAGCCTGCAGACAGACTCATTCCCTATCAGTAGCAACAACTTCCATTTCGAGAATGACACTGCACCAATGATGTTTGCAAGGGATACGGTTGCGTTTGCTTTTGTCGGTTGGACGGGTGCCATGGTACGCTCTGACGACCATTCTTTTGTCAATCACCTTGTGGGCAAACGCGTCGTGGCTGACACACTCAAGTCTGATACTGTCGTTACGGTATCTTCACTTGACACTAATGAGGTCAAATGGTATTGCTTTAATGCAGTGGCTGAAGACAAAGTGACTGTCTTTAGCAATAGCCAGTGCACGATGCAGCTCTATGACCCTGATGCTGAGCAGGTGCTTTATGCGATAGGCGACAGCTCGACAATGCAGAATGAACTGGAGGTTCAGACATCCGGCATTCATTGGCTTGCCGTACACGACATGAGTATGCCAACATATACTCCTCACCAGATAACGTACCGTCTAAGAAGCAGTGGCTGTGATTACCTGACGGCAGTAATAACTGAAGTGGACAACAATTCAGCCAAGGTCAATGCCGATGCCGATGTCTGGGAGGTTGCATTAGGCAATGCCGGCACACAGGTTTCTGAGTGCGTAGTATATACTGTCACTGGAGCAAACGAGTTTGTCTTCACTGACCTCGCCCCTTCGACTAAGTATGTCGTTTATGTCCGCCGTAGCTGTGGCTCGTCTTATGGCGAATGGTCTGAGGCATATTCTTTTGCTACAAATAGTCTTTGTGTTCCTTTGACTGTTGCCACATGGTCTGAAGGTGCTGAAAACACTTCTGGTTCTGATCTTCCTGAATGTTGGGCGACTGGGTACTTCAATAATGTTGCTTCTCAAACCGCTGACGGTTATCAATATATCCTGAATCAGAATTTCGATGATTTAACTTCTGGTGTTCCTTCCGGATGGGATGACTCTGACTACGACTGTAGTTCTTCTTACCGATGGAAGTCTGACGCGGGAGGTTATGGTGGTACTCGAGGAATGCGTTTCAACTCCTACAGTGCTTCAAATGGTTCTCATAGTGCGTTAATGACACCACTTCTAAACATTACTGCTCCTTCTACCCTTAGGTTCAGATATAGTAATTATCATGCTGGTAGTTTAGATGTCCGTATATCACTTGACGGAGGTGCCACCTATACTACTGTCATTGCATCTGGACTTGAAACATCTATGTCAGACGAATGGGCAGAAGCTGAGTACTCTCTTGCTTCATACGTTGGACAATCAAATGTCCGCATAGTATTCTACAGTGTTTCAAATTATGGTAGTTCCCGTCAGTATCTTGACGATGTCGTAATAGTAGAGGATGTTACCGCAGGTGATGCGGACTCTACTTATCAGCAGCCATTCTTAACACAGAGTTCTAATGTCCATAGCGGTTCACGTTCTTTCCAACTTCGTGACTTGCCGTCTGGTAATATCTCTTACCTGACTTCTCCAGGATTCACTATTGATCAGCCTAACGTTTATCAGGCTTCCATCTGGATCTACCGTCCATCTGGCACAAGTTCTGTCGGTGAGGGTCTCCGTCTATTTGCAAGCAACTCTCCAGATGACGTGACAGACGCTCAGGAACTCGGTTTCATCAACCGTTGCGCTGGCAATGATCCTGTCGAGGTTGAAGGTTCAGGTTGGTATAAATACACTTTCCCTATCGCCAAGACTGGTGTTGTATATCTCACCATCCAGGGTGAATCTAAGTATGGTTCAGCCACCAACTTCGATGATGTTGCTGTGGAGCTCGCTCCTACATGTCTCGTTCCTGGCGACATTGCTCTCGGTACTCCTACAACGACGGGAAACACTATTTCATGGACGGCAGGTGGCGATGAGTCTTCCTGGGTTCTCGCTTACGACCTCATGACAGGCTCAAATGTAGTTGCATCTGATTCTGTCACGGTCACTTCGCCATCCTACACATTCACCAACCTCTCTGAGGCGACTGCCTATACGGTGAATGTCCGTGTCTATGCGGTTTGTTCCCCTACTGACAAATCTGCACCTCAGATATTCTCTGACACTTTCACAACTGCATCTTCTTCCTCGGTAATTGCAACTATTCCTTATTTCTGCGGATTCGAAGATGATGCGGAAAACAACCAGTGGACTATAGTAAATGGTGCAAGCACTACCAACATATTCACATTCGGTACTGATGCCAATGCTGTCGCTTCAGGCTCTAAGGCTCTCTATATGGGGAATGGCAACACATACACTTATTCAACAAGTAGTTCAACCAAGACATTCGCTTATCGTACAATCTACTTCGGCTCAGGTGTGCACAACGTTACATTCAAGTTCAAGTGTACCGGTGGAGAAAGCTCTTGGGACTTCGCAAGCATAATGCTCGTTCCTGCCTCCGAGACTCTCCCTGCAGGCGCAACAGGCATTTCCGTTTCAGGCACCACATGGCCAAACTTTGCTGAGATATTCAATCCTGTCGAGGGTCAGAACTTCTTCAATCTCATGGATGGTGACGCAAACGGTTGGGACACCTACAACACTGATATCGACATGACCGGACGCGAGGGTACTTACAACTTTGTTGTCATGTGGTCCAACGACGGTTCGTTAGGTACGTCAAACTACCCAATCTCTATCGATAACCTCTCAATCCGCCAGGTTACATGTAACACTCCTGTCGTTTTCTCTGGTAGCACAATCTCCACAGGTACTACTATCAGCGTAGGCACGCAGACTGCATCCGAGTGGGAAGTTGCTGTCAGCACTACTCCTATTGACGCGTTCGGTACTGTCACTGGCGATGTCTATCAGCAAGTTAGCTCTGCACCTGTAGTCCTCAACAATCTGATGTCTAACACAGTTTACTACTATACCGCACGTGCTATCTGTGGTGTTGGCGATACTTCCAAATGGTCAGATGTCCAAGTTTTCAAGACTTCTTGTTCTCCATCTGTCGTTCCTTACGCTGAGGATTTCGAGAATCAAGATGCTCTCGATTGCTGGAGAATCTTTGGCAATGTGCCGTCTGTACTTTCGACTGACTTCAGTTATAATGGTTCTTCCTCTGTCAAAGTGGAAAATGGCACAGCCGTTTCTCCTGTGTTTGATGTCAACTCGTTGGCAGATCTAATGCTCACTGGTTGGTGCTTCTCAACGACGGACAATGCTCAATTTACAATTGGAGCAATGGTTGACCCAGACGATGCAAGCACATTCCTGGCACTTGGTGAGGTTACTATTCCTACTAAAAATACATGGACAGAATTCACAACTTATTTCAACACTCTTGCAAGTCCTGATTATGCGGATTTCCAAAATGCTAAGCATTTCGCTATTGTAGCGGGCAGTGGCAATCCAATTTATTTTGATGACATCTGGTTTGTCAATATACCAACTTGTCCAAAGCCTACAAATGCGGTTATAACAAATGTACTTAGTAATTCGTTTGATATTGCTTGGACAGAGAACGGTACTGCCATCTCTTGGCGCATAAGGGCAATTCCTGCTGCCGAAGGTCAGGCTGTTATCGATAAAGTGGTTACTACGAACCCTGCTAACGTCGAAGGCCTCAACGCAGCTTCCGCTTACGATGTCGAAATCCAGGCTATCTGCTCTGCTACCGACACTTCTCTTGTAACCAACTGCGGTCGTATCAAGACCACTTGCGACGTTGTCAACACTCCTTACGAGGAGGACTTCGAGTTGATGACCGTTCAGACTATTCCTGATTGCTGGGACAACACTGGCTCTACCACACCAACCGCTACCAGTACTCCTCACTATGTATGGGGTGTTTATGCTCAAGATGGCAACCAGATGATTCGTATGAATAACTGCTTTGTACGGACTGGTTTGACTACAATTAACTCGCCTGTAATCGCTATCCCTGCTGCAGGTGCTACTCTCTACTTTGACCTTTGCCATCAGGCAACAAGTGGCGACATGGAGGTTCTTATTTCTTCCGACGGTGGCGCAAACTGGACTTTGCTTGGCTCATACGCTATGACCAACGCCTATAATACCGACTACTCAATGCCATTTGCTTGGGAAAATGAGCAAATTGACCTTGCAGCATACGCAGGTCGGAACGTAATTATCCGCTTTGCGAATCAGGCAGATTATGGTTTCGGTGCGATCTTCATCGATAACGTCTCCGTTCGTGCTAACCCTGTATGCCCTACACCTACAGACTTGAAAATAGTTGGCGCAGCGACTATGTATGAGGCTCTGATTTCTTGGAGTGCTGAAGAAACCACAGCATTTACTGGTTGGTTATGCGCATACGGTCCTGCAGGTACACCTATTGATGAAATGACCGTAGTTGAAGTAACAGACACATTCGTGGAACTCAGCGGTCTAATTCCTGCAACCTCATACGATTTCTATGTCCGTTGTGATTGCAATGAAGAATTGCATAGTGATTGGTCGCAGAAGTTTACTTTCTCCACCATCACACCTTCCGTTGCGACGATTCCTTACGTTTGCGGATTCGAGGATGACGATGAGAACGACAGATGGATTATAGTGGATGGCGATGCTCCTGATCATTGTAATACATTTATATTCGGTAGTGATGACGATGCTATAGCATCAGGATCGAAGGCTCTCTATATCCAAGATGGTGGCAAGTATCGTTACACAAGTTTCTTTGGTACTAAGACATTCGCCTACCGCACAATCAATTTTGGCTCTGGTATTTATAATGTATCATTCCGTTGGAAATTGCCTGATGGCTATGGAGATGCCGATTTTGCCCGTGTAATGCTTGTCCCTGTTTCCGAGACTATTGTAGGTGGTGACGGTGTAAATTATGCAAACACTGTATTCCCTAATTACATTGAGGCATTCGACCCAGATGGAAACAATAAAATGAGCAGTGCTCATGGTGACGAAAATGGATGGAACGTTTATAATGCGGACATCGATATGAGAGGCCGAGAGGGATTATACAACTTTGTGGTTATGTGGAATAATTGTCAAGATTATGGAAGGGCAAAAGGAACTCCAATCTCAATCGATGACGTATCCATTTATCATCATATTGAATATGCTGATACCATCTGTGCAGGTTCGGATTATGAATGGCATGGAAATCTGTATTCTACCACTGGAGTATATTATGATTCAACTCGCATATCTGATGATACGGTTTATAAACTTACGTTGACAGTCCTCACTCATTATTACGTTGTTGATTCGGCATCTTTCTATGAATATGAGATGCCAATATATTATAACAATCGTTATATCTGGGAGGCAGGGGTTTATTTTGATACGCTTGTGAGTGTCAATGGCTGTGACTCTATTGTTGAATTCCGTCTGACAGTTGTTGAATCGCCAAAATACCATGTCACTGTTTTGCCAATTCCTGCCGAAGCTGGAACAGTAAACCAGTCATCGGATGTGGTTGTTTACGGGGATGATGTACAGCTGACCGCTTATGCAAACCGCAACTATAAGTTTGTAGGGTGGAGTGATGGAGGCGTAGAGTTCAAGTATGACTTTTCCCCAATGAGCGATACTACTATCTATGCTTATTTTGAACCATTAAGAACTGATACAGCCACTTACTGTGTCAGTGACGAATGTTATGATGCTATTTCAAGTACTTATAATGATATGTATTGGGCAATGCAGGTTTCCTCAGGACTGTACTCCGAAGGTGACAGTATTACGGCTGTCATGTACTATGACTATACTCCTGTCCAATCAACATTGTATGTCAAGAAGATAGATGGAGACAGTACCGTGGATGTATATTCTCAGAGCGTTATCATGACGGGTTCAAATCAATGGGTTACTATTCCTTTGCAGGCACCTGTCCCTTGTTCTGTGAATGCTGATATGATAATAGGATTTGCAGTGCCAAGTAATATTAATGCGGCGGCTGTTTCCAGGTATTCGGCAAATACCAATGGTTCATTGGTTTCGAACGATGGTTACACATGGAATCATATCAATGATTATGGCTATGATGTCACTTGGATGATCAAGGTGTTGACCACTAAGATAACGTACCATAATGTTTCTGTTATTTCAGTGCCTTCAGGAACTGGAAGTGTAAAACCATATAATCATTTGGTCGTTGATGGTTCTGTGGTCTCGTTGGAATCTTCTGCAAACCAGAACTATAAGTTTGTCGGTTGGAGTACTGGAAACGAAGATTACAAAATAGCTTTCATTCCTTATTGTGATACCACTATCTATGCTCATTTTGAGCCTTTGAGCCATGATACGACCACCTACTGTGTCAGTGACGAGTTTATGGAACATTTAGGTTTTGAGGCACCGGTAGATTTCTATTGGGCAATGTTGGTTAATAAGGGTCTGTATTCTGATGGTGACAGTATTAGTTCTGTAATGTACTATGATTGCGCTCCCGTTCAGTCAACATTGTATTTCAAGAAGTTTGATGGTGACAGCATTGTGAATATACATTCTCAGAGTGTTGTCATGACGGGATCAAATCAATGGGTTACGGTTCCTTTGCAAACACCTGTCCCTTGTTCTGCAAATACTGATATGTTAATCGGATTTGTTATTCCTGGATATAATTATGCTGCGGCATTCTCCAGATATTCTGCCAATCCAAATGGTTCCCTGTATTCTCAAGATGATTTTAATAGTTGGGAATATCTTCCTAACGTAGGATTTGAAGGAACTTGGATGATTAAAGCTATCTTGAAAGAATCGCCTAAGCAATTTGTCGTTGTGTCTCAAACTGCCAATATTTGCCAAGGTGATGTTTTCTCATGGCGTGGCCGCAACCTTGTTCAGACAGGTATTTATCGTGATACAGTCCATACGATTGCTGACCATGACACTGTTTATGAGTTGACCCTCACAGTAAACACACCTTATTATGTGGTTGAGGATACAACAGTCTATGGTTCGCAGATTCCTTATCTCTGGCATGGTCAGAGACTGTATGAATCTGGCGTTTATACTGACACATTGGTTTCTGTTGATGGATGTGACTCAATCGTTGAGCTGAAAGTCACCGCTATCGCTAACCCAGCCGTTCTCAACGTCAGCGCGACAGACATCCTCAACAAGACATTCACGGCAACATGGACTAAGCACCAGTATGGTAATGAGGCAAGATGGAAGGTAGTCGTCACACGCGCATCTGACTCGGTTGACGTGTTCACAAGAAATGCGACATCGACAACATGTGCCGTTTCAGGCCTGGCGGGAGGTACTGACTACATCCTGACAGTCTATCCAGCTATTGGTACGGCACTAGGCGATCCTGCCTCAATTCCAGTAAGGACGCTTGACGACTGCGGAGCACCTGTCGTCATCAGTGCAGCGCAGACAGCGAGAAGGGAAGTCACCTTCGTCTGGAGGAACGATGAGACCCCGGATGCGACATTCTCATACTGCGTAGTCAGAAACGCGACG
>JAZRYS010000272.1:0-4936 GCA_045600865.1 Candidatus Aphodosoma sp. | reverse complement strand
ACTTATGCGCCTAAAGTCGTTCCTTATGCGAGAGGAGTTTGAACAGATATACAATGCCATTCCTGTCCGCTCTGATGCAGAGGATTGGACACGCACAACAGATTCCGATTACGAAGGACGAGAGATTTGGGAGACTCCTCTAATAAAAGGTGTAGCGAAGACCTCAGAGAACGAGGAGGTTATCCTTAAGGATCCAAATCTGAATCCTGAGAATCTTCCTGCCAACTATGTTGCAAAGACAACCGTCAAGCGCAAGACAGTGGAAGTGGGCGACTATACAGCTCAGACATTCTCTGGTGAGTGGAATCAGCGTCAGCGCTCTGAACCACTCCGCCGTCGTGCCACCTTGCTCAAAGCTGTCATTGAGGCACTCAAAATGGTTAATGATGTAGAGACGGTTGCATCCGAGATTCAAGTGGAATCCCTTCTCAATTACATCCATTACGGAAAATAATCCGGGCAATGGTCCAACAGAATAATTGACTAAAGCTTCACTTTTACACATTAGCATCAAGCCGCTCCAATATAGACGTTGCTCAAAACAAAGCATCTCGTCTATGTGGCACAAAGCATTAGCATTGAGTCAAAAGCATAGGCTTTAGCCTTACCGGTCGAAGACTGCTGGAATACGTGATTCATGAGAACCTGAAGACTGCAAGTTCGAGTCTTGCATCCGCCTCAAACTTCAAACTACATGGCGGATTGGTGAAATGGTGATCACATCAGGAACATAGCTTTAGCATCATTGCAGCAGGCACATTCGACACAATTCTATCCCTGTTCATGAAGGAAAAGAGCGAACAGGGAGGGCGGGTAGCTTAGTGGCAAAGCTCACGACTAGTAATCATGAAACATAGGTTCGATTCCTATCCCGCCCACAGAAACAACACATCTGCCACAAACCAAAGAGGTCAGACTTTGTCGTTAACACAAGACGAACGTGAAGCAATCAACAACGCACTCATACGGCTTGGGATTGAATTTATTCAATATTAAGAATACGAATGAACAATGGAAACGAAACAGATAATTATATTCCGAAAAGACCTATTGAAAGGTGAAAAAGGAATTCGCAAAGGTAAGTTTGGAGCTCAATGTGCACACGCAAGCCTTTGTGCATTTCTTAGCTGGTTCGAGATGAAAAAGAGTCATACTATAGAAGGAGGTCTCTACGAACCAAGCCAAGAATTCTTTGAAATGAGTTACAAAGAACCTATTGAAGAACATGATGACAAGGGACTCTACAACAATTGGACAAACGGTATTTACACAAAGGTCGTCCTTGGTGTGGAAAACGAAGAAGAACTGATGAGGGTGTATCATGCTTTTCAAAACGAAGATATGTTTCCTGTAGGAGTGCCAATGGCATTAATTACAGATATGGGCAAAACTGAATTTCATGGACAGGAGACGATTACGTGTCTTGGTGTAGGACCTTATCTGTCAGAGGGACTCGATAAAGTAACCAAGGAAATGTTCAATCTAAAACCGTTATGATTCAGTTATGGTCATCATTATCCAAAATCGTTTTGCTCGTCTATCGCCAGAAGAGGCAGAAAGAGGTAGAACGTCACTTGTCAAGCGATGGCTACCAAGCACTAAGCAAGAACACAAAGAGCCATTAATATTGATAAAAGTTTAATCAAATAAAAATAGAAATAGACATGGAAGAATTTATTCAAAACTTTAATGAATTTAGGGAGTTCTTGAATGCTCCAATTACAGAATATACAATGAAGACCCTTGTTGGCAATCAAGGTAAGCAAGTACTTGACCTAATAAAGAAGAAGTTTGATGAACTTGGCTTAAACGATGCATTTTAATTATGAGCACAAGAGCACGCATTGCCTTCATTGTTCGTGAGGAAGGCTACAGATTGGAATACAGCAAGCACTGGGATGGTTATCCTCGTGGAGTTTTGGGGAACCTTCCTGCTGGTACGTTCACCATCGAAGACTTGATAAAGCAGTGGGGATTGACCGAAACGTTGGAGGGGTTCACAGAGTATTATTATGAGTTCGACTTCCGAAAAATGACTCTGAAAATATGGGGAGCCGACATAAGCGAGATTCCATGGAAGCAAGGCGAGCTGACGTTTGATGGCACCATTGAGGAGGCATACAAAAAATACTATCTTGACGCTCCAGCTCCGTTTTCGTGTAAACAAAGGGAACAACCTCAAATACCGAACCAGACTAGAGATGCCTTATTATTTAAGAATAGTCAATGATATCACAAATGAAAAACTTACCTATTTTGAAATATAACGACCTCCGGGAGGTGATGTGGTTGGATCATCTCAACCGTCACAACGGCACAGTATTGGATGATGCGTCTCTCGAAGTAATGCTCCAGATAGAGAAAACACTGAGTCGTCTGGATGTGATGGGCGATGATGACAAGCGTTGGCTATGGATTGAGTTGAAGGCTCCTCAAAAGCGTGACCGTGAGGAAGATGCCGATGCGAATGGCAACTACTGGTATCTGCTGGCTACTGGATGCTACCAACAAATGCATTATCTGACTCTAAGCAACAAGGATTGGCGATTTGTTGATCTGCGAAGCCACGAAAGTGGTCATGGGGAGAGAAAACCTGACGTATGGCATGGGAACGTCAGTAAGCCATTGAAGAAGTTGGAGAATTATGTAACGGCTCTGGTTGACCGCATTTGTGCGAACCCAGACGAATACAATGATTACGTTGCAGAAAACCTTCCTTATTACAAGCGAGAAGGAAGAATAAGGCGCAAGGATATGAATCGCATCTGCCCGAGTTATAGGACGTTTGATAATCCCGAGCAAGTAGTATCAATTGTAAAGGCCGTCCAAGACATTCCGATAACCACCTTTGACAAGATGACGCTCCGAACCTATATGCACATATGGAGAATCCTGTATGAAGCATATTGCACCAAGGACAGATTCTCGCGTGACGTTACAAAACATTTCTCCAGGTTATCTGATGCTGAGGTATTTAAGCATAACAGCAAAGGACGTGAGATAGAAGGACTTGATCTTGATTCGGAAGCAGATTATCTGGCATGGGAGAAAGAGAACAGCTCGTATCATTGTCATGATGTGGCCTACGCCCGTGTCCATCTACAGCCGATAAAGAAGAGTGATTATTTGTTTGACGAAGAGTTGAATGTGCCTGATGGCAAGTGGTATTTTTCGTTGGGATATAGCGTCTATGGTTATTCGCAGGATGTGGTGAACATGCTTGAGGCATTGCGAGATGCTGGTATTGGCCTAAGATGTTCATCATCAGAACGACTGCTAAAGATGGCGCTCGAAGACGATTGGGTAAGCATCTCTCCTATGCCCAATAAATATACTCACAATGATGAACTCGGAAACGAAATCTCACTCCCATACGTTGATGACAAAATCACTGAGGAACAGGTACAGCTGCTGATAGAAGCAGCAGAATGGGAACCACTTGAAAAAGTCGGACTAGACAAACTGATTCCATTGGAAGAAAAGGTGTATGACTTCATGCGTGAAGAGGCTGTTGAACCTATGACCACAAGCGCCATTCGTCGCAGGTATGAACAGAAATATAAAACCTATCTCAGCGTGCACTTTGAATCAGGCAAAGGCTATTATTATGTTGAAAGACATGATGACAATAGCAACAAACATCACTTTTTCCCAACCTTCAATGAAGCAATGCGTGGACTAATAATAAGTGGAGTTGGTAAACGAGAAATATGAAATTTTGTAATTAAGTCATATGAGTAATGAAAAAGTACGCCAAACACTCCAGTGGCTGGATGACGAAGGATGGAGTGAACTGATAGCCCCACGATGGACGCTTGAGGTTTATCACGAACTCCAACAGTCAGACCTTGGTTTAACGGATGCAGATATTCGTGAAGCACTCGACATTGTAATTTACGACAAACCCGACTACAATCCGGCAAACAACGAACGACTCTCTCGTGGAATGACCGAAGAAAGCCCCAAATACAAAGAATATCTCTACCAAATGCAGCAATGCAAGCGTGTGGCTTGTTTGTTCTATACTGGAGTATGCATAGAATGGTGCGTTTTACGGTCAACACACAGCATAGAAGACAAAGTGATTTGTTTCGCTAAATGTAAAAAACTGCAATACTTATGATGAAATTTAATCATAAGTAGGACAAAAGTTAAGACGTTTGTAGAAAGTCCACAAGACCGATGTCTCTGATTTTTGATACTCAATGACAGAAGTATCATGAACCATACCTCCATTCTTTTCCTTTCTTGAGAGGCGAAGTTCTGCCACAGCCTCAGCATTGGGGAGTAGCAATAACGTCTCTTCGTAATAGAAAATCAGACAATTATATAAATCTGAGAAATGGTCATTAATGTCGGATGCAATCGCAAGATATCGGGATCCGCAATCCGGTACTTGACTCCCTTGTTGTAGCAAATCCAGATGATGCTTCAATTGCGCCTTGATTCGATACACGATGACTCGATATGATTCATGAGATATTCCCATTGCCTGCGAAATATCCTTCTCTGGCAATGCTTTGCTTTTGTCCAGAATAGTCAGAAGCCAGCGCAATAAGATAAACCGTTCTCGGGGTTGCAGTTTCTGAAGCATGAAAGCAACCGATTGAGAAAAGGTCTCTATCATTCGTTCGGTTTGCGACATAGTATGACCATCGCCACAAGTACCAAACTCATCAACATGCTCAACCTCAATCTCCCTTAACTTGCTTTCCGAAGCAGCCCTATTGGTCAGATAGTTCCGAAAGGTCGAACGAATCCATGCATGAAAAGCCTCACGATGCTGCACACCCGACAATGTTTCGTAAGGCATGATATTATCACCATCTTCGCCCTCGCGCAAATATAGGAAGAAGTCTTCCAATACATCCTCATAATCATCGCGGATCTCTTCCCTGAATACTTCATACTTTTCCTTCAACTGTGACCTCATCCT
>JAZRYS010000271.1:0-23440 GCA_045600865.1 Candidatus Aphodosoma sp. | reverse complement strand
TTTATCGCTGATTCTGACGAGTGGAATGGTGGTGACCCTGTTCACCATCCGTTCCACGCGGAAGAAGGCCAAGGCCGAGGCGAAATCGGCTGAAATCGACAATGCACAGAGGCTTGTCGAGAACTTTGACAACTTTATCGTGAAACCGCTAAAAACACAAGTTGATGAACTTAAAAACTCTGTCCAGAATCTTCAGCTGGCGATACGCCAGATATCTGCTTGCCCTCATCGGGATTCTTGTCCTGTTACTGATATGCTTGACCGGCTGCAAGAGCAGCCAGAAGGCGAGCGAAAGCCATTACCATCGCCGGCAGAGCCTTACGAGTTCTGACAGCAGCCGCACGGTTGACCTATCGGTCATACACGACACTCTGACAATCCTCCGCACAGAGACGTTATGGCGGGAACCTGACACGCTCGGCAACATCTATCCATTGCAGACAATAGCCACAGAGACCACCGCCAAGCGTCAGACAGACAAGAACATTGTCACAATACGTGCCGACACAATCTACATGACAGATGAAACCAACCACGTAGCTTCGCTGACTAAAGACGAAGGACAGAAAACGAAAGTCCTCCGACCTCTGACTTCAGTCCTTCCCTGGGTGTTGCTGTTGCTTGTTTCAGTTGTATCAATTGTTTCAATCAAAAACCTGACGAAGTGAGGGCAATCCGAAGCTTGTTTCAGGATTGCCGAACTGAGGATTGGTTTGGACAAAGTCAAAATCATCCGCACTTTGATAGTTGTACTGCGGAAAATAGTACGTTTTATCCGCAGTATGAAGTTTCAAACAACGAAAACGGACTGCCTTTTTATTTCGGAAAATGCAGTCCATTGGTCAACGCACTATATATCAAGTGATAACTAACTCATGACACTCTCCTCAACCAAATATATGTCCAGTCCAAAGGTGTTTCAGAAAATCGGTGGCAGGATATATCTCCACATCGCCCATAAGACGTGGATTTGGGTCGAGAGACACTGCTATAAGACGGCAATCCGGATGCTCCTCTTTGAACGCCTTGAGACCACGGAGATGCCGAGGCTGAATCTCGGTTGTGGATTTTATTTCGATTGCCACTTTCCCGTCACCAAGTATTGCATCCACTTCAATATCAGTGTATGTGTGCCAATACGAAAGGCCGTCCAGCTCTCGCCTATACCCCATATACGCAACAAGTTCCTGCATTATCAGATGTTCGAAAGCATGACCGAAATCAGGCGTTCCAGGTTCAAGATTCTTCCTTTTCAGCAGGAAATTAGGGATGGACACGTCAAAGAAATAAAACTTAGGAGCCTGACGGATCTTGCGTTTCACGACATGGGTATATGCAGGTATCGTATAACCTATCAGAGTATCCTCAAGAATTGAAAAATACTCCTTGACCGTCTTTGCATCAATGCCGCAATCCATGGCTATGTTATTGTAGTTCATAGCCTCGCCATCAGTAAGTGCAGCCGTCTCAAGGAACCTGCTGAACGTCGAAAGGTTCCTGACAAGCGACTCCGCCTTGATCTCCTCTTTCAGGTATATTCCGATATATGCCGCCATGCGTTGCCATGCGACAGAGAGCGTCGAAGCATCATAATGTCTTGGTATCATTCCCTGACGGACTGCCTTGAATATGTCAAAATCTGGTATTTCGGCACTCACCAACGGGTAAAGAGTCAACGGGATAGCACGTCCGCCCAGGGTATTCGTTCCTTGGCGTCTGAGTTTTCGTGCACTGCTGCCGCAAAGCACAAAACGTATGTCGCGCTCCACGATGGTTCTATGTACCTCGTTGAGCAACTGGGGCAACAACGGTATCTCGTCAATGACAACAACAGAACCCTCGGGCAACATGGCAACTTCCTGCGCAAGAACCGAAGGGTTGCGCTGCAACCTTGTCAGCGTAGTTGTATCAAGCAGGTCATAGTACATTGCATCACTGAAAAGCGTATGGAGCAAAGTTGATTTACCCGTCTGTCGTGCTCCGAACAGAAAAAAACTGTCACCGTCTTGATTCTCGACCGTTAATCGTCTTATATACATAACAATAGATAAATATTTTGATTGAAAATCGGGAGCAGCACTCCGTATTTTGATTGAAAATCGGGAGTAGCACTCCGTATTTTTAATCATTTTCGGGTGCAAAGGTACGGAAATATTTTCATATAACAACAAAAAACGGGCTGCATTTTTCAAAAAAATGCAGCCAAATAGTTAACTCACTATATGTCAAATAATAATCATTTCACAAAGTTTGTAACTACAAACTATTTCTTCTTTCCTTCAGTCAGCAACTCAATCTACCGATTGAAGTCGGACATGAGCTCCTTGTCCAGAACGATACGAATTTCGTCGATATGAGAATCATCATTCCCTTTATTCCCATAGACATCAAAGCAATGGGGTCATATACAGTGGAAGAAAAGTCATGCCATCCTTTATTGCAAAGTCAGCAGAATGGATTACAATCGGATCAGTCATATATTCACCATATTTTGCAGTGAATTTTCTCAGCGAGGTAAGCGTATAGCGTTGCGATGATTTCACCTCGATAGGAATGATGTTGTGCCGTGAGGTTATTTTGCTTTTAGCCATCAGGAAATCAATTTCCATGTCGTTGCTTGAATCATCGCGGTCTGAGTGGCTGTAAAAAAAGAGTTTATGTCCGGCAGCTCTGAGCATCTGCGCAACGATATTCTCGACCAACATTCCCTCATTGACCTCGAGCTTGCCATGCAACAGCTTCTGGTACAATTCGGCGGGAGTGTTTCCATTCTCGTTGAACGAATGACTGATCAGCAAGCCGGTATCTGCCATATAGCATTTGAGGGTGTTCCTTTCCATATTGAGCCTAAGACCAATGTTTGGCTCAGTGCAACAGTAGCAGATGTTGACTATGCGTGAATCGGCAAGCCAGAAGAAAGAGTCATCGTAATCACGATAGGTAGCGTTGGGTTTCAATGCCGAAAGACGAAACTTCTTCTCGTGACGCTGAAGTTGAGACGGAATGGCATCAAAAATACTCTGTACCTTATGCTCGACATTGTCAGCATATTTTGCAATATCGTTATTGTAAACCTGAAGTATCATTCGCTTGACCTTGTCAACCCTGTCGAAATCCCGGCTTTCCCTGTACTCCATGACAGCCTGAGGCATTCCGCCCACAATCATATATGTCCTGAAAAGGTCAAGTGCTTTCCTGTGCAACCCTTTCAGAGGGATTTGCTTCTCATAACAATGCACGATGAACTCCCAAAGCATTTCCTCATTCACAGCCATCAGAAACTCCTCAAAATCCATAGGATACATATTGACAGACTCCTCTTCCGAAGGAATGACTATGTCTTTTACGTTTTTCTTTATGCTAATCAGCGAACCTGTCTCTATGTAGTCATACCTGCCATCGGCAACAAGATATTTTATAGCCGTACGTGCACGTGGGCAGAGTTGCACTTCGTCAAAAATCACAACTGACCTGCGAGGAATGAGTTTGACATTGTATTCTATCTGGAGATTAAAAAGCAAAGTGTCAAGGTCATCAAGGTAATTATCAAACCAATCCCAGACGATTGGTTTCGCCTTGTTGAAGTCAATCAGCAGATAAGAGTCGTATTCATTGCGTGCGAACTCTTCGGCAATATAACTTTTGCCAATCCTTCGTGCGCCCTCTATCAGAATTGCCGTTTCCCCTTTGCTCTCATTCTTCCATTTACTCAACTCATTGTAAATCTTTCTTTTCATAACCATACTTCAGCTTTTCAAGAATAACAAACACTCAATTTTACATGTTTTCAAGAATATCAAATGCTCAATTTTACATGTTTTCAAGAATATCGGGCGCAAAGGTACGGAAATATTTTCATATAACAACAAAAAACAGACTGCTTTTTTCAGAAAAATGCAGTCCGTTGGTTAACTCATTATATATCAACAGATAATTATCTCACAAATCAAAAAAATTCAAATATAAAAATACCGTCAATTTTTTCAGGGCAAGACACAATGATTTTTGCCACATTATTTTGTCACATCAATAAAAATTCGTACCTTTGCAGCCCGAAACATCAAAACATTTTACTGTATGAAAAAAATTTTACTCTCAATTCTTTGCATGCTGGCCGTTTGTCAGGTATCAGCAGAGTTACGCAACAAACTCATACGTTTCAAAGACAACTACGGCGTTGAGCACAACGAGTTCATCTACAATCAGGATCGTCAGTTGATTGCCATCCACGTTGCAATGGCTGATGGCGATGAGTATTACGATTCGCTGAAATACGACAGTCGTGGCAACATCATAAAAATCAGCGAGTGGCAGTGGCTGAACGGAGAATTCAAGTTCGTGAACTACGTGGACTACACGTACGACGAGCAGGACAGAATTACAAGCAGGACCAACTACAACCTGTTTGGCGGCGAATGGACACTTGGCGGAGTCTATACCTACAGCTATGACGCACAAGGGCACCATACGCACACTGAACTTGAGATGGGTGGCATGATTGAGCAGAAGATAGACTACACTTACGAGAACGGCCTGCTGAAAGAGGAAATCTGGTATTGGCGTGAGCAGATGCAATACGTGCCAACAGAAAGAATCAGATATACTTACGATGCCAGCAACCGCCTGTTGCAAAAGCTGGACGAAATGTATGAGGGTGACATCTACACTATCTACAGACGTCACGAATACACATACAACGAGGCTGGCAACTGCATAAGCCACATTGCATACGACGGTTCTGATTTCGTGACAGAAAAACGTCTCTACACATATTCAGACATGCTGCTTTCGGAAACCCTCATGCCATATTCGCCAGAGGAGATGGTAAGACCTATCGACACAGAATGGAACGTCAACGTCTATACCAGCGAGGAGTACTGGGCTCTGGATGCAAACTACAGGCTGCAGCACATCTGCGACTACACATACGAGTATATCGGAATTGACGAGAGTGCCGTTGACGATGTGATCATGGAGCAGGTTGAGAAGGTACGTAAAATAATGATTGACGGCAGGTTCTATATCGAACGCGGCAATGAGATGTATGACCTGAACGGCAGAAGGGTTCGTTGATACGAACCCTTTTCTATATGTCACGATGGAGAGATACAACCTATATCAAATTACGCAACGGCTCAAGATGGTAATCGAGAGCTGGGCGGGAAATGAGTTCTGGGTTACTGCAGAAATCAAATCTGCAACCTATCACCCATCAGGACATGTCTATCTCGAATTGGTTGAAAAAGACGAAGATACTGACACCACCATAGCCGAAGCAAGAGCCACGATATGGAGAAGTGTTGCCCAGATGTTGTCGTACAAATTCGAGGCCAAGGCCGGCACAAGGCTCAAAGCCGGAATAAAGGTTCTGCTGCTTGGCGAATTCAACTACAGCCCACGTTACGGCCTTTCCATCAACATAAAGGACATTGACCCTACTTACACCGTGGGCGACCTGCAACAGAGGCGTGAGGAGATAATCGAGAGACTGAAAAAACAGGGGCTGATGGAAATGAACAAGCGAAAGGTGATGCGTGTGCCGACACAGAGGATTGCCGTTGTATCGTCCGCCACAGCGGCAGGCTATACGGACTTCATGAATACGCTCAGCACAAACGAATATGGGTTCTCGTATGACGTGACGCTCTTCCAGGCGATGATGCAGGGAGAAGGGGCTGAGAAGTCTGTAATAGAGGCTCTGGCACGTATAGACGAGTCGCGGTTTGACGTTGTGGTGATTATCCGCGGAGGTGGAGCTTCGAGCGACCTGCTGACATTCGATTCTGAAGCACTGGCCACTGCATGTGCGCTGTTCCCTCTGCCGATAATCAGCGGCATTGGCCATCAGAGAGACCTGTCGATTGTAGATATGGTGGTGTATCACAACGCAATAACCCCGACTGCCTCTGCCGAATGGCTCATTGCACGCACCATGGGGCTTTATGTGGAACTCGGCAAACTGTCTGGCGACCTTGAGAGTGCCGTGGCAAGATTCATGGAACGTGAGAAGATGAAGCTCGAAAGATACAGCGAGAAGCTCGAAACTGCCCTCGAGAGATACGTCGAAGGACAGAATCTTCTATTGGACAGATACAAGGAACGGCTGGATATGCTTCACCCGAAAAACATTCTGAAACGTGGATATTCCTTCACCACAGTGAACGGTAAGATTGTCACAGACGCCACCGCTTTGAAAAACGGAGATACCATCGAAACCACGTTGTATAAAGGAAAAATAAAGTCGATACTAATTGACAATTGAGAATTGAGAATTGAGAATTGAGAATTGACAATTAAAAGAATTAACAATATTAACTATGGAATATAACAAAAGAATTGAAAGAATAGAGGAGATTATCGAGGAAATAAACTCTGGTGAGGTTGACCCAGCAGAGATAATGAAAAAGATTGAGGAGGCGAAGAAGCTTCTGAAAGAGTGCGAAAAACAACTGAAACAATTGAGAATTGAGAATTGACAATTACAAAAAAAGAGGTCAAGCGTTTGCTTGACCTCTTTTTTTCTTATGCATGACCTGCAGAACCGAGAACTTCTTTCACCTTGTGGATGTAGAGTTGCTTGAGCGATTCGCGTGCAGGGCCAAGATATTGACGTGGGTCGAACTTGTCTGGGCTCTCAACCATGAACTTACGGATAGCAGCAGTCATGGCAAGACGGCCGTCAGAGTCGATGTTGATCTTGCAGACAGCAGACTTGGCAGCCTCACGAAGCTGCTCCTCAGGAATACCTACAGAATCTTTCAATGCGCCACCGTTAGAGTTGATAATCTCAACAAACTCTTGTGGAACAGAAGAAGAGCCATGGAGAACGATAGGGAATCCAGGGAGTTTCTTCTCGATTTCGTGAAGAATATCGAAACGCAATGGAGGAGGTACAAGATGACCATTCTCATCGCGTGTGCACTGTGCTGGAGTGAATTTGAAAGCACCATGAGAAGTACCGATAGAGATAGCAAGAGAGTCAACGCCTGTGCGTTTAACGAACTCTATGACATCTTCTGGACGAGTGTAGTTAGACTTTTCAGCGCAAACGTCATCCTCGATACCTGCGAGAACGCCAAGTTCGCCCTCAACGCAAACGTCATACTGATGAGCATACTCAACAACGCGGCGAGTGAGTTCGATGTTCTCCTCGAAAGACTTGCTTGAACCGTCAATCATGACAGAAGAGAAGCCCATGTCAACACAGCTCTTGCAGAGTTCGTAAGTATCACCATGGTCAAGATGGAGACAAATCTGTGGTTTCTCCCAACCGAGTTCCTTAGCATACTCGACAGCACCCTGAGCCATGTAGCGGAGAAGGGTCTGGTTAGCATACTTGCGGGCACCACTTGACACCTGGAGGATTACAGGAGACTTAGTCTCAGCACAAGCCTGAACGATAGCCTGCATCTGCTCCATGTTGTTGAAATTGAATGCTGGAATGGCATAACCGCCATCAACAGCAGCCTTGAACATCTCAATGGTGTTTACAAGGCCAAGTTCTTTGTAAGATACCATAACTATATACTTTTTTATAGAATATTGTAGTAGCGTTTTTTTTTAATTGACAATTGAGAATTGACAATTGAGAATTGAGAATTATTTTCTCAAATCGAACAAATAGGCAAACGAGAGACGAAGGTCACCAGTTGTCAGATATGGAGCAGTGACAAGAGGGAGTGTGTATAAATAGTTATTATTTGTGCCATTGTTTATGGAATGCTGGTAAGAGAGGCGACCCTGATAATTCTTATATTTCAAAGCAAGGCCCACCTCAGCCTCGATATAACAACGTACAATACGACCCTTATCCTTATCATATATATCCTGTGTCTTTTCTGTTATCGGACGACGGATTTCCGTCTGCTCATACGCCCAGTCATGGGCATGAACTCCGCAAGTGAAGACAGGCCCGCCAAAAAGAGTCAGCACCAAATGATTCTGCTTCATCGGGAAGTTGACATAGAAATGGAAAGGAACATCAAGAAATCCTTCAAGTCGCTCCATAGTATGGGGAATCACATCAGGATAAGCGAGATTCCAACGGTAGGTGCGCAAAAGATACAAAATCTGTGCATCAAAACCCCAGCGATTTGTAACGTCCATTTCGAACTGCATACCGACATGCAAACCCGCCATAGGAACAGGCTTCAGCGAAGCTGCATCATCCTTGCATGTGAGAGCACCATACGTCAGCGAAGGGCCCCCGACAAAACCCAATTTCTGAGCAGAGAGAGGAAGGAAAAGAAGAATCAGCAGAAAGAAAATAACAAATCGTCTTTTCATGATTATCAATCTTGCAATAATTCTAAATAATCTAGACAGACTGGAAATTCCGAATAATCCAGGAAAAATTAAAATTCTACCGTAGGAGCTACTTCTGCGCCCTCGGCAGCCCCGAATTTACTCATCTTGTCAAAGCCAAAGATATTGGCTACTATGTTGTTTGGAAAACGGCGAACCATGGTGTTATATACCTGCACACCCTCGTTATATTCACGACGGGCATACTGGATTCTATTCTCAGTTCCTTCAAGCTGCTCCTGGAGCTCAAGGAAATTCCTGTTAGCCTTGAGGTCAGGATAGTTTTCGGCAACGGCAAGCAGACGTCCGATGGCACCACCAACCTCGTTCTGAGCCTTCTGATACTCAGCAAACTGCTCAGGAGTCATTTCTGAAGGGTCAATCTTAATGCTCGACGCATTGTTGCGGGCAGCAACTACAGCCTCAAGAGTAGAACTCTCATGCTCAGCATAACCCTTGACAGTGTTTACAAGATTAGGGATAAGATCAGCACGACGCTGATATTGAGACTCAACGTTAGACCAACGGGTAGTAACCTCCTCCTGTGCAGAAACCATATTGTTATAGCCAGAAGCAAGCCAAAGAATTGCAATAGCAATCACTGCAACAAAAATGACGATAGTCAAGACAGATTTTTTCATAGTTTTATTCTATTTTTTAGTTTGTTATTTTAAAAGTGACCTCCTGCACCGCCACCAGCAGTGAAACCACCGCCAAAGCCGCCACCTATGCCGCCTCCGCCAGGACGACATGTCCCGGCAGGGACAAAAAGAGGTATCTTTGGTATGACGAACTCAACACGTTTTTCAGCCTTACATACATCGCAACAATAAATCTTGACACCCTTGCCATTCGTTACAGGAGTAGGAGGAACGACAACCGTCTCACGCACCAAATGATAAGAGTGAGAACCACATTCAGGACATTTCTTATACATATCTGAACGAGAATCGCGGTAAGAGAAAATCTTCTTTGCACCACACTGAGGGCATACCCATACATCATAATCGACACTATGGATATTCTCCTCGGCCTGTTGATTCTCATTGAGATACGCATCTTCTTCCTCTTCAGAAAGGACTTTCATCTCTATGCCACAGAGGCCACATACAGGAGCCGCATAACGCAAGGACTTGCGGAAACGGAACATATAGAACAAAAGATATACGATAGGGAACGGGAATATGAAAGAGCACACCCAGAGAACCTGTCGGAGAGGATACATGGCCTCGAACCTCTTGCCGTTATCCAAAGCAGGGTCTTCGAGAATACGTTTCGTGCTGCAATAGAACCATATTGTAAGGACTATCAAAGCAATGAATGCCAATGCAAGATAGACAACCAGCACATTCCACCAGAAGCCACGTTCATGGACATGCTCGACAAAGAGTTCCTGACGAGCCTCATCAGATGTCAGACGTTCCTCAATATCCGTCATTGCCAAAATGAAAGCCTCATCAGGCCTGCCTTCGCGCATGAGAGGGAACATCTTCTCCTCAAAAAAGCCTTTGAAATAGGCATCAGGCAAGAGTCCCTCAATACCAGCGCCAGTCTGAAAGCGTACTGCACGCATGGAAGTGACATAAAGCAGAAGGACACCGCTGTTGTTGTTGGAATTGCCAATTCCCCAGAGATTGAAGAGTTCTTCGGCAAAAGCAGTCTCATCGTCATCACGAATACTGTCAACGATGACAATAGCATACTCAACGCCAACTTCCTGTTTAAGTTTGTAGCAATGGTTGTTGAGTTCATTCACAGTCTCAGGTGAAAGCACTTGCGCAGCATCCGAGACATAACAAGAAGCACAATCAGACTGCGGATTGTGAACATTCTGAGGTGTAAAAACCGTCAGAATTGCAAGCAAAAGATTAGTAATTAGTAACATCTATCAATTCAATATCAAAAATTAACACGCTATAAGGAGGAACATTGAAAATGTTCTGCTCAGACGAACTGGATGAGCCTTCAGAATCATAGCCCATGCTATAAGGCAAGATCACCTTCCAATGAGAACCCTGACGCATAAGCTTGAAAGCCTCGCAAAGGCCAGGGACGAGATCTGACACTGAGTATGAAGTAATGCCACGCATGAGGAAGAGAGAACCATCAGCCAAATGACCTTCCATAGAGACATATACCTCACTTGACTTGCCAGTCACAGGATCATTGGTCGCTTTTGGAATTGCGCCAAAACCATCATGATAGGACTCAATAATCACACCAGAAGGAAGAATTTGAGTACGAATCACTCCAGTATCCGTGCCAACACTATTGGCACGATAATCGTCATACCATTTGTCGTTGAACCCCCGCCATGTAGCGAAGTGGTTGTCGCCACACGACACAAGAGTCAAGACAGCCAATATTATAAATACAATCCTTTTCATATAGGCAATTGAGGAAAACAAATTTTCAAGATTACGGGCAATAGTCGAATGAAAAGAAGGAAAAATATTCCAAAGACTATGCCAAACGCATTTCGATACTGCGACACACGCATGTAAAAACCTGTCATAGTCCATGAGACAAACAACGCATAAAACTCAAACAGACGTGCAATAGGAAAATGAGGGAAAAGAGCAAGAGCTACAGTCACGTCGAAATGGACAATAAGAAGACACACAACAAACGTCTTTGCATGTTCGCAGAACTCAGCGGGATTTGACGTGAACCAACCTTTGTGGGCTATGAGATTGAGCAGAGAGACAAACACAATGTATATCAAAAGGAAAGAACCAAACACAAATACCATTTCGGCCACTGCATGCTGATAGTCTCTGGTATAGACGATTATGGAAAGCAGAGAGACAAATGAAGCCATGACAGCCATAGGCAGCACTACCCCAGAGAAACGGCCACGATGACCTATCATATCATCAATGCCATGGATCAC
Organism: Candidatus Aphodosoma sp.; assembly: GCA_045600865.1. Classification (GTDB taxonomy): domain Bacteria; phylum Bacteroidota; class Bacteroidia; order Bacteroidales; family Paludibacteraceae; genus Aphodosoma. The sequence continues at coordinate 12,243 of JAZRYS010000271.1, read as the reverse complement.
CTCGTCAAGTCGGCCAAAAATGCGCCAGGCAAGAGAAAGCACAAGACGACAATTATTTAGAAACTGCACCTGCATATTTACGTTTTCTCAACACATTATATATGAAACCAACAACAAGGAGAAGAATAATAGGCAACGCAATGTTGACAACAGCACACAGAGAACGATTCTGCTCTGCCGACACACGATTCAGTAGATGCATACCGACCTGCTTGCGGCGGAGTTGCATCACGCCATCGCTGTCAGTAAGGTACAGCATCGCATTTATGATGAAATCACGATTACCATGCTGCTGACGAGTCACCCGATCGTAACCCACAGACATGAACGACATTGAGCCATCTGGCTGACGCTGGATTTCATTGCGAGCCAGATCTCCGTCGGCAACAACCACCATACGAGTACGCGTGCTGCGTTCAACAGTAGGTCGAGACTGGTTTATCCCGTCAGGCACAGTACGATGCGTAAACACAGAAGTGAACACACCTTCCATGGCGACACCCACGGGAATGAAAGAGTTGACAAAGTATTGTTCAGGCTCAACCTTTATAGCCTGCATGACATCAATTTCGGAAGGAGCCCAATTTACATGCGAAGCATTGCTCGTAACCATAAGAACCTCCTTGACCATGTCAAATGTATCTCCGACAATTTCGATGCCAGCTGCATAATCAGCTTTTATGTCGTTAAGCGTCTTGGTGACAGGATGGAGCGGTGAGAGCTGCAGCAATGGCGAGAAAGTCCATGGAATAGGTTCAAAACGAGGAGTCTCACCGACTCTCGACATATTAACAGGCATATAGCCACACTGCATATCCTCAAGAACGGTAGGCGTGATGCGAACTCCATAACGGAAAAGCATGTCATTAAGGTTCACATCGTTGGCAATAAGAGGTGTCATTCCGTTGAGCGAGAGCATTGAATCACTCATCTGAACGCCATCAATGAGCCAAAGCACACTACCTCCACGCATCACATACTGGTCGATAATATATTTGTCGCTTTCCGAGAAAGGCTTTACAGGTTTTGCAATCACAATGGCTGCATAATCATTGAGCACTTCCGGGTCAGAGCCCAAGATGCCACGGTCTACATAGAAGTAACGGCTCAGAGCATTCATTATGTCGAAAGTGTGAGCCTCGTCCAGTTCGCCATGGCCGTCAATGAAAGCAATGCGCTTAGGATTACAGTCGGTGAGAACACGCACAGCATCAATTATCTCGAATTCTATATCTTCGACGGCAACATTGACAGATTCCTCGCCAGAGGTACGGCTACCAGGCTGGAGAAGGCATATCTGCATGGTGTCATGTTCGGAACACAACTCAGCCCAAGGAAAAACAACACCCTCTGAAATTTTACCGTTACGTTCACGGTTAGTCACACTCATTCCTCTCATACCGCGTGCCTCAAGAGCCTGATAGTTGGCATAACGTTTCTCGTCAGATGGTGCATCAGAAGGGTCTATCTCGCACACTTCAATCTTGTTATCTGCCACCACATTCATTTCATCGACAAGGTCAAGAATTTCATGGCGCAGACGGAGCATGTTGGCATCAAGGTCACCTGCCAGATAGATATTGAGAGTCATAGGTTCTTCGATTCGTTCCAACTGCCGGCAGGAAGCATCAGAAAGTGAATAACGGCCTTCTTCTGTCAGGTCTATACGGAAAAAGGCATGACGTGTAGCAATAAGCCATACGGCAAGAACAACTGTCAGTCCTGTTACAATGTGTTTTTTCATCTTTTAGTAAAACGCCGCGGCAAATTAATGTTCAGTTCCTTAGCCATCTCGAAAGGAGTCTTGCCAGACTTGTTGAGTTCAGGATAAGAGATACGGCCATGATATATGTTCTGAAGTTCTTCCTTGAGAACATTCTTGGCAATGTTAACGTCACGCATAGTGATAGGAGCATCATCATACTGTTTTTCTGCCATTTGTGAAGAGACAATGCCGTCAACCAACTTAGAAATAGACTCCTCGTTATATTCCTTGAGAGAACGGGATGCAGCCTCGATGGCATCACACATCATGACGATTACAGTCTCTTTTGTGCGAGGTATTGGGCCAGGATACTGAAACTTCTCAACAGGGACAGGCTCGCCAGGATGTTCGTTTGCGTATGAGTTATAGAAGTAGCGAGTCGTGCTTGTGCCATGGTGCATGAGAATGAATTCGATAATCTGGTAAGGAAGATGATGCTTTTTGGCCAGACGCACGCCCTCAGATACATGGCTTATAATAAGCCCGGCAGCCTGTGTATATTCAAGCGAAGCAGTAGGATTGACCCCTCCTGCCTGATTTTCAGTGTAGCACATAGGGTTACTCATCTTGCCTATGTCGTGGTACATCGCACCTGCCTTGGCAAGCATAGGATTCGCGCCTACAGCACGGGCAACATTCTCCGCCAGGTTCGAAACCTGCATCACATGCTGGCAGGTACCCGGACATTTTACTGCAAAGTCGCGGAACAATTGATTGTTGACATTCGAAAGTTCCAGCAGAGAGATATCACAGAGAAATCCGAACACCTTCTCGACAACAAATATGATTCCGAAAGTAAGTAGTATTGTAACAGAATTAATGAAGAATATACCTACTACCCAGTAATTGACATCCTCGATATTTGTTCCGACCGAAAACCGGAGCGCAAGATAGGAAAGGACATAAACCCCGAAGATTATCAGAGCCGAGCGTACCAGCTGGCTACGAGCAGTGATATCCTTGAGCGAAATTATTGCTACCATGCCTACAAGAGCCTGAACAATGAGGAACTCTGCAGGATTGGGAACAAACAGAGAAGAGGTCATTATCGTCACCCAATGGAGGTAAAGGGCAGTACGTGAATCGAAAAAGACTCGCACAACAAGAGGAAGTATGGCGAAAGGAACCAAATATTCCGAAAACCCGAAGAAGCGGATACAGAGAGATAGCAAGGCTATCATTATGACTGAGGAGAGAATCAGGAAAAGAGATTCACGTGCGGAACGAAAAATCTTGGGACGGAAAAAGAGCAGATAAAGCCAGAATAGAGCATAGAAACTCATTATCAGCACTACATCTCCGAATACAGACCAAAAAGAGACATTGCCGTGATTGCCATCCTCCTGACTGACACGTTTCAGAGACTGAAGCATAAGATCGATATCCTCTGTCACCACCTCCCCTTTGTCAACAATCTTCTCGCCCTCCTGAACCATTCCTGCCGTTGGCATGATGCTATTCGCGAGTTCACGACTTGCCGTCTCAGTCTTGTCTTCGTTTACCACAAGGTTCGAAGATATGTACTTTGAAATTTTCAGGTTCCTGATTACATCAGAATTGATCTTAGCTTCAACCAGAGACTGTTCTACGAAAGAGCAAGCTTCGCGAGGAGTAAACACCTCATCCAAAGAACGTTCCTCGACAGTATTGTCAGAAAACACCAAGATGATGCCATCAATGGACATCTTCTGCATCCAACTCTTGTCGTCTATTGAAATAATGCCTTGTTTATAGACGTACAGCAGGTTCTGCTCCACGATGTCGTATACCTTACTGTCACTGCCGCCACTGTTCTTCGACGCACTAATGATGCGCAACGATGCCGATATTTCGGAGGTATCAACATTCATGTAAGGCAAGAGCAGACACTGAATACTGTCACGTTCAGCCTGCAAACGCTCTTCAGTCTTGTAAATAGGGAAATCCATCGGTGCTATCTTAGCATCGTAGGTCCACGGTTTTCCCACCTCATAATATTGATCCATCTCACTGTTGGCAGGCAACATAAAATACACGCACACAACAGTTAAGATATACGCAACGGCAAAAGTGAGACGACGCTGCCAGTTATTAAGTTCCAGTCTTTGCACTTTAATACAGAGAGTATGATATTTCAAACTGCAAAGGTACGACTATTTTTTGGAATTGGCAAACAAAAAAGGGCATTTTTTCAACAAACACATAAATAGGCAAAAATGTTTGGTGGATTAAAGAAAAAGTCGTAACTTTGCCGCGGATTTATGCTGACACTAAAATGAAGACCAAGAAAGAGAAAAAAAGCAAGAATGGAAAGATGCCAGAGAGGAGAAAAGGAAGAGGATTAAGTAAGAAACAGAGACTTGAAATCGAGAGAAACGTACTCGAATTTCTGGACAACAATCCCAAGAGAGCATTCAATTACAAGCAGATATCTGCGGCACTTGCATTGACACACCCTGATGAGCGCAAAGTTGTTGTGGATGCTCTGGACGGCTTTGAGTTGGCCGGAATGGTTGAACAGATTCAAGCTGGGGCGTACCGCAGTCTGAAACCAGATGAACAGACGATCGAAGCAGAAAGCAAAGTCGGCAAGACTTTTGTCGGAATACTTGAGATAAAAGAAAACATTTCATTCCTTAACGTTGACAGGAAATACCTGGAACACGACATATTGATACCACTCAGAAACCTCAACGGAGCAAAGAACAACCAGAAATGCATAGGCAAAATCATCGAGTGGAAAGACCCCAACAGGAATCCTGTAGGCGAGATAACAGCCGTTTTGGGCAATGTTGGCGACAACAACACCGAGATGCACGCCATACTGGCCGAGTTCGGATTACCTTACACCTACCCGAAGGAGGTAGAGAAAGCAGCTGACGAACTGCCAGATGGAATACCAGCCGAAGAGATTGCAAACCGACTGGATTTCAGAGGCACAACCACTTTCACCATAGACCCTAAGACCGCAAAGGACTTTGACGATGCTCTGTCGTTCAAAGAGATAGGCAATGGCAAATACGAAATCGGAGTACATATAGCCGATGTGTCATTCTATGTCAAGGAGAAGTCGATTATTGACGAAGAAGCGTACAAAAGAGCCACGTCTGTCTATCTTGTTGACCGGACAGTTCCTATGCTCCCCGAAAAATTGTGCAACGACCTCTGTTCATTGAAACCTAACGAAGACAAACTGGCCTATTCCGTAATATTCCAGATGAACGAAGATGCAAAAGTGCTCGACTACATCATCCGCAGGACAGTGATAAACTCCGACCAGAGACTTTGCTACGAAGAGGCTCAGGAGATAATTGAGCAGAACCGTACTGCGACAGAGGTGGAAAAAGCTATCGTGGAGTTAAACAAACTTGCCGAGAAACTGAGGGCAAAAAGGTTCGATGAAGGCGCTATAGCATTCGAAAGGGTTGAAGCAGCCTTCGAGATAGACGAAAAAGGCAAGCCGCTGAAGGTTTTCTTCAAAGAATCGAAAGAAGCCAACAAACTCATTGAAGAGTTCATGCTTTTAGCAAACAGGACAGTGGCGACACATATCGGCAAACCAGGCCGTGGACAGAAGCCAAAAGCCATGGTATACCGCGTGCACGATGTGCCAAATCCTGACAAGATAGATGCTTTCCAGCAATTCGTGGCAAGGTTCGGCTACAATGTGAAACTGAAAGGCCAGAACAAGGAAGTCTCTTCGGCTATCAATAAGTTGCTGGACGACGTTCAGGGAAAGAAAGAACAGAACCTGATAGAGATGCTTGCCATAAAAAGCATGGCCAAGGCACTTTATACAACTGTGAACATAGGTCACTACGGACTGGCATTCGACTTCTACACCCACTTCACATCCCCCATCAGACGTTACCCAGACCTCATGGTACACCGACTGCTGACACGATACCTTGCAAAAGGCAGAAGCGTGCAGAAAGAGCCTCTGGAAGAGAAATGCCAGCACAGTTCCGACATGGAGCAACTGGCTGTCAACGCAGAACGCGCATCGATAAAATACAAGCAGATTGAGTTCATGAAAGAGCATATCGGCGAAGTGTATGACGGAACAATCTCTGGCGTGACCGAATGGGGAATGTACGTGGAACTCAACGAAAACAAATGCGAAGGCATGGTGCCACTGAGAACCATAAAGGGCGACTATTTCGCGTATGATGAGAAGAATTTCCGTATCATCGGAAGAAGAAGCCGCAAATCGTACCAGCTTGGAGCGACAGTGACAGTCAAGATTGCCAAGGCAGATTTGATAAAAAAACAATTGGATTTCGAATTGATAAGTTAATATGAAAGTAAATGTCAAAGAAAGGGCTGAATGCGCCCGCGAACTGTTCCACGAAGGATACAACTGTTGCCAGTCGGTGGTGCTTGCATACGCAGATGTATATGGGCTGGACGAAGAGTTGGCAAAGAAACTGTCGTGTTCATTCGGTGGTGGCATGGGTCGTATGCGGGAAGTGTGCGGAACATGCTCGGCAATGTTCATGCTGGCAGGAATGGAACTGCCAAGCACAATACCAGGCGATACACAAAGCAAGATGGAGAACTACGCACTAGTTCAGGAACTGGCTGAGGATTTCAAAAAGGAAACAGGCTCTATAATCTGTCGTGACATGCTGAAGCTCAACGGCAATACGCACGAAGGTCCTATACCCGAGCCAAGAAGTGACGAATATTACAAAAGGCGGCCTTGCAGCGAGCTTGTCTATCTGGCTGCCGAAATATATGGAAACAAAATAAACAACAAATAAAATGAAACAGACATCAATCATCATTGCTGCTGCAATCATTGCAGTAGGTTTGGCCGTAATGGGCTTGTTCGTAAAACTCGGAATGGACAACCGCACGTACAATGGCCGTACAATCTCAGTCCGCGGCGTGGCTACAAAACGCGTAACTGCCAACTATGCCACTGGTTATCTTTATTTCAGTGCCGCCGCAGAAACTCCACAAGAGGCAAAGCAGACTGCAAAAGACTGGACCAACCAGATTATCGAAGTCGCAAAACAATTCAACCTGCCAGACGAGTCTATCTCGACTGACCCTATCAGCGTGGATTTGCGCAGCATCTACAACGACGGACGTGTCGTAGGCACCCGTTATTATGCTTCATGCAAGATACGTTTCTATGTTGACAGCACAGGCATCATGGATCTTTACAATTTCGACCTTGGCAAAGACTGTCTGATTGACAAAGGCGTGCTTGTAGAATATTCTGACATACAGTTCAAGTTCTCAGACGATGCCCTTACTAACATCAAGCCAGAGATGCTCACCACAGCAACAGAGAATGCACGTCTCGCTGCTTCTCAGCTGGCCGAGAACAACAATAGTTCTGTTGGCAGAATCGTCTCTGCGACACAAGGCTATTTCGAGGTTAACGAGATAGACGGCAAACCAGCATACGAGAAAGAAGTCAGGGTTGTGAACTACGCAGAGTTCTATCTTAAATGAGACTTGTAATTCAAAGAGTCTCACACGCTTCAGTAACCATAGATGGGGAAAAGCGGTCTGAAATAGGACAAGGGTTGCTGGTGCTCGTAGGGATAGAAGATGGCGAAACACTTGCCAAAGACCAAAACAAAGTGCAATGGATGGCAGGCAAGGTAGCCAGGATGAGGATATTCGAAGATGCTGAAGGCAAAATGAATCTCTCCGTCAACGACATAGGCGGAGAGGTTCTCATTGTATCGCAGTTCACGTTATATGGTGATGCAGTTAAAGGCAACAGACCATCGTTCATCAAGGCGGCAAGACCTGAACATGCCATACCGATGTACGAAAGTTTCGTTGAAGAGGTACGTAAACTTGTGCCCGCAGGTGTCGGCACAGGAGAGTTCGGTGCAGACATGAAAGTTGAATTGCTTAATGATGGACCTGTCACGATAATAATTGAGAATTGACAATTGACAATGGAAAGGCTGAAAGAAGTTTATAATCAATATGATTTTGGCAGCGGAGTAATGGATGAAAATGTAAAGACAGAAGTGGAACAGATTCTGAATGAACATTTTGCCGAGAACGACAATGCCACGACAAGGAAATACATTAAAGAACATACAGACCTCACCACTCTGACCGTGACAGACAACTGGAGTACGGTCGAGACACTGGTGAAGAGGGTCAACACCATGGAAGAAAAGGTGGCAGCTGTATGCGTCTATCCCGCTATGATAGAGTGCGTCAAAGAGACCCTCACCCGCAAAGATGTCGGAATAGCAGCCGTCACCGGAGGATTCCCTTCGTCTCAGACCTTCATGGAGGTCAAGATTGCCGAAACAGCCTTGGCAATAGCAGCTGGAGCAACAGAAGCCGATGTGGTACTATCTGTCGGAAAATTCCTGGATGGCAATCATTCAGAGGCATTTGACGAACTGACGGAACTCAAGGAAGCTGCACGTGGTGCCAAAATGAAAGTCATTCTCGAAACTGGCGAACTCGGCACAGCAAAGAACATAAAGCAGGCCGCATTGTTGGCCATGGCAGCAGGAGCAGACTTCATCAAGACCTCGACAGGCAAGACTGCCGTGGGTGCAACTCCTGAGGCAGTATGCGTGATGTGCCACGCAGCAAAGGAGTTTTACGACAAAAGTGGCATCAAAGTAGGCATAAAGGTGGCTGGCGGAGTGAGAACAGCCGGAGATGCCATAAAATACTACACATTAGTAAAAGAAATCTTAGGCAACGACTGGGAGATGCGTTTTGGTTGCAGCAAGTTGATTGAGGACTGACAGGCTTCGCCGACTGAAGACTGAGGGCTAAGGACTAAAGACCTCCGACCTGAGACACAGAATCATTATGAAACAATACACGGCAACAATAGTCATCCTGGTAATAGTGACGATACTCTCCACCATGTGGGTGAGTTCGTTGCCAAGCATTGACATACCAAACATCGACAAGCCCGTCCATTTCGCTATGTATGCCATACTTACAATGGCAATATTCATGAACCATACACGATGGCTGAGGAAACCGGGAAACAAATGGATTTACCTGATTGCTCCTCTGATAGCTATATGTTATGGAGGATTGATGGAGCTTGTGCAGGCACTGCTGCCATGGAGAGGATGCTCAATATGGGATTTTCTTGCAAATTCCATTGGTGCAGCAATTGCCACGGCAATCTATTTCGTCATAGACATCGTTAGGAAGAAAAGATGAGAAAAGTCATTATCATTTTACTGGCCATATATGGGCTTCTGACCATTTTTTCATGTGCAAACAGGGGAGTTGGCCCACAGGGCGGACCGAAAGACACGACACCCCCGGCAGTAACGAAATACTCGCCTGCAGACGGATGCACGAACATGAAAAAGAGCCACATAGAAATAACATTCGACGAAATAGTGGCATTGGACAACCCATACCAGAAAGTCATCGTATCACCTCCACAAAAAACACCGGCTGAAGTTAAGGCCATCGGACAGAAAATAGTGATAAACTTTATCGACTCACTGTTGGATTCCACAACATATACAATCGACTTCACAGATGCCATACAGGACAATAACGAGAGCAACAAGCTCAAGAATTTTTCCTATTGTTTCTCGACAGGCGATTTCATTGACACACTGAAAATCTCAGGAAGGGTTATTGAAGCAGAAAATCACAACCCCGTTGTCAACATAATGGTAGGCATACAGTCCAACCTTGAAGACTCAGCCTTTACCACCTTGCCTTTTAAAAGGATAACCAAGACTGACGAGAACGGGCACTTCACCATAAAAAACATTTCAGCAGGAAGTTATCATATATTCGCTCTCGACGATATAGGAAGCAACTACCTTTTCGACATGCCAAACGAAAAAATAGCATTTCTTGACACCATTCTGGTTCCCTCATGCAAAACCGAGAGCCACAACGACACAGTGTACGCTCCGAAAGACAGCGTAAATACCGACAGTCTGGTCATAGACACCATCATAACGCACACCAAACATATTTACGAACCGAAAAACATACTTCTGAGGTCATTCATTGAGCAAGACATGCGCCAGTATCTGGTAAAAAGCGAGAGAAAGGAGAGATACAGAATGGATATGTTTTTCAACATTGCAGTTGACACATTGCCCGACCTGCGTCCCATCAATTTCGCCGACAGCCTGTTCAACACACAGATATCGTTCAGCAACAACCGCGATTCACTGACCTATTGGTTCAGAGACACGACATTATGGGCAATGGACACATTGTCATTTGAGTACAGACATGATACGGTAATCGACACCCTCCAGTTCCTGTACAGGGCACCAAAACAGGCGGCAGGAAGGCCAGGTGGAAATGCCAATGCAAACAAGAATGACAAGAAGAAAAAAAATGCCAATAATCAAAAAGTCAATACAGACCAGGTAGAAGAAAAAACCGTGACGCGGCTGGGCGTGAGCAGCAATGCGTCCAAGACTTTCGATGTATATCAGCCACTGCAATTCACTTTTGCCATGCCGACAACAATGAATGAAAGAGACAGCGTATCATATCACCTTGAAATCAAGAAAGACACACTATGGACGACTGTCAAGGCAGGAAAGATACGCCAGATTGACTCTATAGGCACGAAATACACATTCAGCCATGAATGGATAGCCGATACCTCGTATAGGTTTGTCATGGATTCGAGCCTGTTCACCAACATGATAGGCCATGTCAGCGACAACGAAGCGATAGAGCTGCGGACCAAGTCACTCGAAGAGTATTCCAAACTCATACTTCATCTGAAAAACATCAAAGGCAACGAAGTCGTACAACTGATCGACAAAGACGAGAAGATAGTAAAAGAGATGAAAGTCAATGGCGAAACCCTGACCTTTGAATATATAATGCCCGGGGTATATTACATGCGGCTCTTCCGTGATGAGGACGGCGACGGCAAATGGAGCACAGGAAAATATTCCAAGCATCGCCAGCCAGAAGAGATGCTCTATTTCCCGTTCGATATCGAGTTGAGAGCTTTCTGGGATGTCGAGGAAGACTGGGATCCCGAAGCAATGCCATTATTAAGGCAAAAACCAAAGGAACTGGTAAAGGCTTCCGGTAAGGACTAAACAGGTTTCCATTTTCCGGCAGATTCCGAAGGCTCACCTTGCTTTTTGATATTTTCTATTGCCTTCATACAATTACTTTGTAATTCACTGGCAGACAGAGTCCTGAAGGGGACTCAACAAATCAGTCTCATTACTCCTGAAAGGGAACCGTCAGGTTCTACCATCACCCTCATATTAAACCCAAATCGGTCATTGAGATGTCAAGCTCCCTTCAGGGCTAATGACCGATTTGAGTTAAAATTTGTAAAACTTAATCATTGTCAAATTGCCGCATAAAGAGAGCATCGCAAAAACAGTGCTGCTGCGGCATTGTCGCAGTGACACAGACATACCCGAAAGACACTCATGAAAGTCCCATAAAAAATGGGACCTGGATGGGAGGTGGATGGGACATAGATGGGACATGGAATTACTGAACGGCAATCGCTGTGAGAATAAAATATGAAGCCGCCTTGCAGTGTTAAGATAATTAACATCTCTTGCTTAGGTGCAGCAAAAAAACACCATGTTTCAGGGTTCTGACAAGCATAGCCAACCTTCGCAAATTTTCCGTAAAGTTACAAATTATTCCTGAATTGACCGAATAAAATTCTGTCGGTACAATTATCTTCAAAAATACACCAAAAAGATTTGTCCAAGTCAGAAATTATTCCTACCTTTGCAGCGCAAACCTGCGCCATGGGGTCTTCTCAATTTGGGGGCGGGCGAGCAGACATAAATTAGGCGTTCAATTGACGCTTGTTTCGGTATTCTGAAATCTGGTAAATTTTACATGTACCTTGAAACAAGATTGTTAATGAATGCTTGCGGTGTATGTATATTCATGCGCTCTTCGGAGCGCCGTTATACATATCGGCGCAGGCTACGTTATCATTCTTGGTACATGGGCTTACCAGAGCCTCAGAATAGAGAATGATAATGATGGGCTGCGTTTTTTTGTGTCGTATTGTAAATGTTATATTAGATAAAAGAAGCGCATTTGTCGCTTTATTTCTGAATGATGAAACTGGGCATTTAACAGAGAATCCCCAGTACCATCATTTGAAATGAAGTCGAGATATGAACGGCTCCGCTTTTTTGTATTCAATAACCGCACATTTCGGGCTGTTGCAGTGCATAAATTTAAAATAAACACCTATGAGAAAATTTTTATTTCTTTTAGCCTTGAGCCTCTGCTCAATTGCAGCAAGGGCTTATTCTCTCGATCACGATTTCAGTGCAGTGGCTCCAACAGGACAGACGATGTACTACAAAATCACATCCTCGTCAGCCCATACTGTCGGAGTTACCTACTCTGGTTACTCCCCCCCCCAGCCTGTCCGAGAACTGGCTTTTACGGCACGCAAGTTGGTTTCGTGTAGTTTTTCACGTCACACCACACCAGGTTGAACTTGGCTATAAATGCGGCAAAACGGCTTGTGCGAGGTCATATAAAGCCTAAAT
>JAZRYS010000270.1:0-6930 GCA_045600865.1 Candidatus Aphodosoma sp. | reverse complement strand
ATGACGCTCAAAGTGGCAACGTTTGCCATGCCAGCCGTGGAGATTCTCAGCATCCGATGGAACCTCATGGCGCTTCCTGACTGGCTGCAATGGACGGGCGTAGGGATTGCAGCGCTTGGCGTTCTCTTCTTTGTTGCGGGTATGCTGACAATGAAAAATAACTGGCGCGCTGGTATTCCTGCAAAGAAAGAGACTTCGCTCGTGACCTCGGGTATCTATAGCATCAGCCGCAATCCCGCTTTCGTAGGCTTTGACTTGATGTATCTCGGCATTGTCATCGCCTTCCCGAATGCTTGGCACGCTTGCGCCGCAGCCTTCACGGCTTGGCTCTTCCACAAGCAGATCAAAGAAGAGGAGACATTCCTGGAGAAAGCTTTTGGCACAGAATACATTGACTATAAGAATAATGTAAGACGATATATTTGACTCAAACTATGAAAAAGATTTTATTTATATTAGCATTTGCAATGATTGGCACCAGCTGCCTGTTTGCTCAGAATAAGAGCCGTAGAGATCTGTTCATTGAGCAGATGATGGAGAAAGAGAATCTCATGCGTGAGAAGTTGTACTCAGGTCATTACGACGAAGGAATCGAACCTCTGAAAGACTTGATTCTGCTGGTGGACACTACAACCATCTGCGAGGATCCAAAAAACAACGTACCCAAAGCTGCCATGATCGAGCAGAAAAGCATGTATCAGTACGACCTGGCTTGCTGCTACGCTTTGACGGGACAGAAGAAGCAGGCGCTCGAAGCCTTATCGCAATCGGTAGAGAATGGTTATAACGACTATAATCATATCCTGGTTGATAAGGACTTCGATTCGCTCCGCAAAGACAAGAAATTCCAGCAGTTAGTGCAGAAGGTCAAGGAGCAGACAAAGCTCGGACTCCTGAAGAAGAGCAACGCGTATGACTTCGCTGACCAGACGGAGATCCCGGCCTTCGAGTACCAGACGATGGAGGATCAGAACCTCAAGCGCGTCCGTGAGTACTTCCAGCTCGACACCATCCCTGGTAAGGACGATGAATTGACTCACATCAAGAACCTCCTGCACTTTGCGCATGACCACATCCGTCATGATGGCAGCAACATGGCAATCTGTGAGTTTGATGCCATCGACATTTATAACTACTATCGCTCGATGGGTAAAGGTGTCAACTGCCGCCAGCTGGCGCTCAGTCTCTGCGACATGTACTTAGCTATGGGTTATAAGGCTCGCGTAGTGACCTGTCTGCCAGCCGATCCGAATGACTATGAGTGTCACGTCATCAACACTGTCTATTCTGAATCGCTCCAGAAGTGGCTCTATGTTGACCCTACGATGGATGCTTGGGTAATGGATGAGAATGGCACGATGCTCAGCATTGCCGAAGTGCGCGAACGCCTGATCAACGACCAGCCACTTGTACTCTGCAAGACAGCTAACTGGAACCACGAGAATGGTCAAACCAAGGAGTATTATCTGGAGACCTACATGGCCAAGAACCTCTACTACTTCGTCTGCAAGAACCGCAGCTGCTTCAATCAGGAAAGTATCTATCACGACACGAAGAATGAGGATATCCGCCTCATCCCTAATGGGTTCGTCAATGATAACTTCAAAGCTGCAAAGACAACGACGAATCCGGAGGTGTTCTGGATGAAGCCTTGAGCAACTGGAAATATTGAGACAAAAAGAATATAAAAACCCCTATCAGATGAAAAAATTCAAAGCCTGGATACATCGTCATCACAATTCGATCAGCTCTTTCATGAGCAACTTCATTGCCACCGTACTGGGTATCGTACTGACACTTGGTACGACGGTATTATACGACTATCATCAGAAAAAGGAAGCCGCGGAAGTGCTGGTGGAGCAATGTCTGGCGAACATGGAGGGTCGACTGGCAGATCTGGATAGAGTGATTGCTTTATACGACCTGCAAGACTCTGTATTTCAGGTGATGAATACTACCCCTTTAGACTCTTTGAGCGAAGATGACCTGGATGGCATGATAAGTATTATCGAAGCTCAAAACAATCTGGTTGTTATCCAAGCATACGAGAAACTTTTCTCACAAAGCACCAACAGTCTTGAGACCATAGGGAGTTTCTCCCAAGTAATTGGCGAAGGCTTTGAGGCGCTGAAGTATGCCGAGGAGAATCATGCGGCCATCAATGCGCTCAAAAAAGAATTAGAACGAGAAATGGTCTATAGCAGAAATACCTATTATGACAAAAGATCGATGCACGATGTATTCAAAACAATGGTCTCAAGTACATACTACTTTCTTTTCAACGCAGAATATTCACGACACGTTAATTCGGTACGATACTTCCATGGGCAACTGAAGAAATACATCCCCGCTGCCCACAGCCTCTGGCAGGGAGAGATGTCGGAAGAGGAGTTCTGGAAAAGAGACAGGGAAGGATGGCGGTAAGCGCTGTTTGCTGATTCCCCTAAATACTTAACTATTGATAAATACTATATGACAATGAAACGCTTTAACTTCAACACCATAGGTCTCTTCACCACCGACAACGCCAAGGTCGTCGCTTTCTATCGCGATGTATTCGGGTTCCAGACAGATTGGAATGGGAAGGAGCCGAATGTAGAGATGACGCTCGATGGTATGCGCCTTATTCTCTTCCCTCGCTCAGACTTCGAGCAGATGATCTCGCAAAAACTTTCCTATCCTCAGGGCCTCAACGGCACAATGGAACTCTCCTTCGATGTCCCTACCTTTGCTGACGTGGATAAAGAATATGAACGCGCCATCAGCTTAGGTGCCAAACCTGTCTTCGCTCCTACTACCGAGCCTTGGGGACAGCGCACCTGCTATATTGCAGATCCTGAGGGCAATCTGATAGAAATCAGTTCATTTGTAGCATGACGAACGATATAACTACCGATGAAGTCGGTCCTCACCTCTTAATATATATAATATGAGAAAGACTATAATCCTACTTGCCATCATTGCAAGTATCTTTAATACAAGTTGCATCGCCACACGCTCATCTGTACAGATCAATAAAGTTGAGGTTGGCATGAACAAAGCGGACATCAAGAAACTCCTGGGTACACCAGAATTCAAGAACGGAGATACAGAGGGAGAGCAATGGGGTTATCACAAGATGATCGGTGAGATTGCTGGTCCTGAACTAGTTCTTTTCCTTGTCACCTTTGACAAAGAGGGCAAAGTCATCGCGTATGATACAGTGAAAGAACAACATCATCGATAAAAGTATGCAATCATCCGTAGTAACAAAAATAGCGAATGTTGATGCTTTGATCATCGGCGAAAAGACTGACAAAGTATTCCTTTTCATTCATGGTCATGGAGGCAATAAAGAGGAAGCGCAAGCCTTTGCTGAGGTTGTGAATCCTTTAGGATATCAAGTAATAGGTATTGATCTGCCGGTGATGGAAATGCCAGAAAACGTGATGGTTTTATTGTCCGATGTGGCTCAATATCTCAAGCAGAATTATCGGTCGATCAATGTCCGTGCAAACAGCATCGGATGTTGGTTCTCGATGCTGGCATTCCAGGAGGGAGGTCTTGACAAGGCGCTGTTCGTATCTCCGCTTCTTGACATGAAAACGTTCATTGAATGTGCGGATCATAGAGAGGAAAGGTATTACGAATGGGTTGTGTCTCACCCGATTGAACGCTGGAATGCAGAGACATTTATACTGCGACCTCAAAGGGATGCAGTCGTTGCAGAGAAGGTCTACGAATCATTTCTTAGCCAGCATCCTTGCCAGGTGGAAATTGTCGAAAATGGTAAACACTGGTTTCATACTACCGAGCAACTGGAAATATTGAGACAATGGGAATATAAAACAATGCAGACAAATAGTAAAGATAAATGAAACACGAAATAATAACATTGCAAGATCAGCAGATCATCGGTATGAGCCGTGAGATCTCTTTCAAAAAAGGACCAGAAGAGTGTCCGAAGTTCTGGGATGAATATGTAGAGAAGATCGTTAAGCCTGTCTATATGGAAGGCAATACTCCAGATGAGTTCCAACAGGCAGCTATATATAATAATGTGGGAGAGTTCGCACTTTGCACCTGCCAGTTGCCTAATAATTACTGCATGACTTGTGCGGATGAGAACTTTGCAGCGTGCAGCGCCAAGACATTCACCTACGTCATCGGTGGAACATACAAAGGAGGTAACGTGCCAGAGGGGATGAATCTCTACCCTATTCCAAATGGCCAGTGGCTGAAGATACACTTCGAAGGTGGCATGGCAGCCTTTCAGGATCAATATGCCTATTTCCACGAGGTATGGCTCCGTCAGCACCCAGAGTTCAAAATCGCTCGTAATAGTTGTATGATGGAGTGGTATGCTGGCACTGACATCAAAGCTCCCAATTACCAGTGTGGAATTATGTTTCCGCTGGAATGAAAACATTGGGAGATCTTCGGTTTCTTTTACTTAGGTCTTTGGGACAAGAAGTAACAGTTCCACATGAACTCAGATTTTTCCAACTAAAAAGGCGAGTTCATGTGGAATAGTGATATGATATGACAATCAACAACTTACACGAATCGGGTACAACTAAGATACAACTTTCAATGAGTAGCTATAAGCAGGGGAAACTACCCCGAAATAACTGTAGAAATTAGAGGAAAAAAAAATGAGAAAAATTTTCATCTGGCACGGAATGACAGATATAAGTGGCAAAATAGAGGAATAAAAATGAAAAATTGGGGTGACAAATTAAGGGAAAATAAAGCGAAGGTAGGGAGAAAATGAAAAGATTTGGAGCACAAATTTGCTTTAATTTTATTAATAATGTATATTTGCCACGCAGATGATGTGCATAGGCGGTGAGTGATTAGCTGTGCGCTTCATCTCAAAGAGTGAAAATTAATCACGCTAATTAAACAAAAAAAATATGAGATCCATAAAAGTTTATACGGGTAATCTCGTAGCATCAGTAACCGTTGTTCCCTTCGGTCACGCGCCAGCGGGACAGGCACAGCCTTGGGACGAAGGACATGTTGCGCGCGTAGCTTCTGCTCGTGCATGCCAGCCGATAACCAAAAATTACTAATTAAACAAACGAATAAATATTTCACACTATGGCAAGACCAATACGCAATATACCCACACTCTTTGGCAATGAAGCACAGAACTTCATCCGCGAAGCAGAGCGTGTAGAGGCAAATCCTGGCACTATAAAAGTGCATCGTAAGGATATCAATGTAATGAAGCAAATCCTTCGAGAGGCAAATATGTTATGACGCAACAGGAACTTATAGATAATTGTATTCTCTCTGTGCTCTCTGATGAGTGCCAGAGACAATGCAATACATTTGACTGTGGATCGAGCGAGGATGAGCAAGACCTCAACGATTTCTTTGCCAACGATGCAATACCCTATCAGAAGAAGCTGTTGGGTAAGACTTATCTTTTTCGTTCGCGCCAGAACCCTAAAGAGATTGTGACCGCCTTTACCCTCGCTAACGATAGCATACGCTTGACTAATAAACTCGCTGAGGAGTACAAGGATATTTTCCTCGAAGATACGGATCTGCGAGATAAGTCTATCAAGCGATTTCCTGCCGTACTTGTCGGTCGTCTTGGCACAAGCACCAAGTTCGCACATCAAGGATACGGATCTGCAGTAATGGATTTTATCAAGAACCTGTTCCGTGAGAATAATAAGACAGGATGCCGTTTTATAATCGTTGATGCTCTTAACAATGCTGATACATTGCATTATTATGAACGCAATGGTTTTCGTTATTTGGTCGAGGATGAACGTCTTGAAGCAAAGTATGTCGGCATTGGTGTAGGGCGTCTGCCTCTTCACACACGTCTTATGTACTTCGACTTGCTGAACATGGAAATAGTAGAAGAATAATCCCCTAATCGCCATGCTCACCTTCCCCACATCCCTCTTCCATACAGCCCTCACCGAAGGCTGCCGCGAGCTGCGCTTATACGCTTATAATACGCTGAAATACCGCATTTTAGGGGGGGGGTATTGCGGAGCCCTAACCCAGAAATTTTCGTCGATTACAGAGCCTTCCAGAGGTGCCTACGGTGCATCTTTGGAAGGCTTCTTTGTGTCTGCACACTATGTCAACTCTATGATGGTTCATCACCGCTGCCACCCTTCTGCTGGGCATCCATTTTGCCATACAGTTCGTAGGGCAGCTGCGCGAACAGAGCGGCACGCTCTTATCCATGAGCCACACCGGGCATGGCAGTCGCGAGATGAAGCTCTTCCGCCAGAAGCGCCTCCAGATATTCTGGCTCGGTGACTTCCCGCTATTCAGCGGATTCGTGAAGCCGTGGTAAGGAGAAGTAAATAGTAAAGAAAAAAATAAATTCCAAAATAAAAAGAAACAAAAATAAAGTTAAAGCAAAAATGAACAAGAAAACTTTTACAGCTGCGGACTTCCAGCGGAAGCCCTATGCCAAGCCACAGATCAATGTGGTAGAGATTGAAGGTGCGGAAATTATCTGCACGAGTGGAAATGGTAGATCATTAAATCCTTATCAAGGCGACGAATGGTCAGATGATTAAATTAAGGAAAGCATTATGAAAAAGTCATATATTTTCTTTGCCGCAGCACTGACCTTTATGTCTTTGGTCAGCTGTAACGATGATCTCGGTATCGAAACCGAAGTAAACAAAGGCCAGGAAGTTGCCGCTACAGGTAAGCTTCAGGTGACAGGTACAATCAATAAAGACCCAGAGACTCGAGTTTCGTTTGCCGATGGAGGTACAAGTATAACTCCAACATGGGAGGTCAATGATGTAGTCTTTGGCTTCTGGGGCGACAACACTCTGACCTATAATGTAGCAAGTGTTGATGCCGATGGCGTAGCCTCGTTCACTCTTGTCGATGGTACAGAGCCAACCGATGGAACCACCGTCCACATGATCTATGCCCCAGGTAAGTCAGTTTCTGATCTCA
>JAZRYS010000269.1:0-12628 GCA_045600865.1 Candidatus Aphodosoma sp. | reverse complement strand
TGCCATCAGCAGTACGGAGTGAAGTCTGGGTCACGACAGTATCATGTGTCAATACCTCGTCAATGCCATAGGCAGTGAATCTATGTCCCTCGCAAGCATCGACAGAGAGATTGCCTTGTCTGATAGGGTCTTCTGTTGCAGTAATGTGGTATGTCACATCACAGCCACTTGCATTCACGCGTACAAGAGTATAAATGCCTGCATCCATTATGACAGTATCTGCCACCTGAACGGAACCACCCTTACAGAAGCTTACATTGCAGATTGAGTCGGTGCCAAATACTGTAAGGTTGAGAATCTTGGCCACGGCACAGCCATGAGAACCGGTAGCAGAAATGCGATAAGTGCCTGTCTGCGTATAGGTTTGACCCTCGAATGTATAAGAAGAGCCCTGACAGATTGAAGCATTGGTGACTAAGACAGAATCCACGACGTAAAGGTGAAGTGTGATTGTGTCTTCGCAACCTAACTTGTTATAAGTATAAGCGGTGTAAACACCTGTCTGAGTCAGCAGCATGGTGTCTAATGGATAGACATCACCCTGACAGATAGTGTCGTAAACAACCTCACTTGAAGGAAGGACTGTAAGGTAAAGTTCAACCGTTGAGTCGCAACCAGTATAAGAGGCGTTAGGGAATGTATTGAAGTAACGTATAGAGGTAGGATTGTCAATATGCCATTCTCCCTTATAGTAAGGCTGTCCTGCACAAACAGTGTCATAGTAAGTGGTTGCAATGTTGGCAAGTCTGTTGATATTCAAGGTGACAAGAGTATCTTCTGCACCAGCAACTGTCGCATTTACAATACGTGTAATGATGTTCTCGCCAACTGCCAGTTGTGAGGATGGAATATTGATGCCATGACCTGAATAATCTTCGGTATAGCATACCGTCTCAAAGATAGTGTCTTCCACAAGTATGGAGTTTACATGGATATCATCGAGATGGTACGATTGCGTACCTGCAAAACGGAATGCAAGACGGGTGACGTCAGCAGGAAGGTTCTGCAATACAGTGCTGTACTGCTGCCAAGAAATTGACTTGATGAGGAAATCATTCAGGGAAACGAATTGGTCCTCACCGTCAAGATAGCCAAAACTGAGTGTGTTGGACGAACTTGTCATATCATACGCTTTATGCCAGAACGAAACGTACTTGCCATTCAGAGATGCCATCTCAGGAAGTGCAAGAGTCTGGATTGGCGAATTATGAGAATAGTCGTAATCATTATAGACATACAAGCCCTGATTGCCGTCATGGAAGTTTTGAGCCGTATTGACTGCTATTGCATATTTCGTTCCAGACATAGGTTCTGCCAGCCAGCAAGCACCTGTAAGAAGATCATTTGTGTTAGGTTCGAAATTCTCGAAGCCTTCATCGTATGGATACTGGGTTATCACCTCACAATTCGTGCGGATTGTATAAATCAAGGCTTTTGAATGTTCTTCATCGCTGCACAATGATGACAGGGCAAGATAATACATTGTGCTTGCATTAAGTCCTGTGGCAATGAGCGACCTGCCAGAAGCAGGAACAGTGTCAATAGCCACTGTGTCTGTGAACTGGCTGTTGGTTGAAAGAATCCACTGTGTAGGTGCTTCCTCGTTTGGACTATAGAAATGGACGGCAATATAATTCTTGCCTACCGAGTCAGTGCCGACAGAATCAAGAGGCAATGAAGGGCAATTCTGTCTGGTTATGCTGATGTCGTCGATGGCGATAGGATACTGACTGCCTCCGCTACCATCATTTACCCATACTACAACCATGTTCATTACCGTAGAGTCTGCAAAGGTATACTCGACATTCTTGCTCTGCCATTCAGTAACGTCATTGAGTCTGTTGCCTCCGTCAATAGGAATCCAACCTGCAGGAGAGCCAGATGTGCTGATGCCTGCCACCAACACATTTGCGTTAAGGGTGAACGAAGAAGGTACCAGATATACACGTGCATAGTCAAAATTCAACTCGCCATTAGCCTGCCATTTATACTCAATGTCATACGTTCCCTCTCCAAACGCGAGTGGGATGTATGCGTATGAGTACGAACTGACTGGAGACTGGGCATAATGCCATGACGAACCATCGTCTGAAATATACAGAGATTTTGAACCGCCAAACTGTGCGTTATATCCTACAATAAATCCGTTTGCACCGTTGGCAAACTGCCAGGAATCAGCAGTGGATTCTGCTGCCTCGAATCCGCAAACGAATGGCATGGACTGTGGCATACTTGGAGTAGTCAGGCTGACTCTTGTTGCGGTAGATACATCATCATCGCCACATACTTCGCGGACGAAGAGATAATAGGTTGTGTGTGGAGCCAGACCAGTGAGGACGATGGTATCTCTCATGTTTCCACCAGGGATTGTGGTCCATGTCACCAACCCTTCAGCATCATAGATAGAATAGCCGTATTCAATGTCGTGACTTGCGTTGTTGCGTGTAACCAAATACATGGCATCATTGCACGTGGTTGATATTTTGGCTACGGACGAGACAGGCATACAAGTCATTGCCTGTACGCTGATGTTATCCACACAGAGTCCCGGTGCAACCTGGTTGCCGTAATCTGAATGGAACGCGAATATAAGCTGATATACACCGCTGTTAGTTATTTCTACAATAGACTGCTGATTCTGCCAATCATAAGTTCCTCCCAGATATTGAGAAGTACCCATCAATTTGATGGCCTCGGCAGGCGCATTATTGTATTGGCAGTTCGTTGCAGAAATCAATGTTGTTGCCGGTACAAGATAAGCAATTCCATTGTCCCATGAGCCCTCTGCCATACACCTCCAGTCGTAACTGAATATGTAATTGCCTGCAGGCAATGTGATCAACGAAACAGCATAAATGTCCGATGATGCTGCATACTGGGAAGTCATGCCATTATCGCTGGAAACGTATAAGCCATAGTTGCCACCGTTGCTTTCAGCTGTACCTATATGGAAATCTGTCATTCCTGCGAATTTCAACAAATTCCACATTGATTGTTCTTCAGCTGTTTCAAAGTTGCAAACGTAAGGAACAGTATAAGTCTCATGGGTAGTAGAGAACGACATATTCACCCATGCAGATGAATCGGCAGTACCGCAAATGCAACGTACGCGGAACGAGTAAGTGGTTGCAGCCTCAAGTGTATCAAATGTCATTGTGTCAATCAATGCGGCAGCCGTATCGCCAGACGCAACGACAATATTGCCTTTCTTCAACTCCCATTTGTAGATTGTTGCTTCTGGAGCCTTGCCCCAAGTGAACTCCACATGATGGTCGTCAAGAATACCGACAACATGCAGATTCTGCGGAGCGAAACAATCACTTTCCGTAGTGGTTCCTACAGCCAAAGAAGACCAAGCTGATGTGTCATTATCACCGCAAATGTATCTGTAATATACTGCGTATGTAGTAGCACCAGTCAGGCCTGTCAGGACAGCCGTTCCTGTCGTTGTGATGACAGCAGTTGTCATGTCGATATCAGCAGCAGTTGTGGTTGATGTCCTCACGGCACATGCAACCTGTGCCTTTGGCTTATTGCCCATTGTGACATTGACGTTCATTGTAGTCATCGTTGTGGACGACACAGTGGCTGGACGCTGAGGTTCACGGCACGAAGGACATACCTGAACGTGGATATTGTCAATCCATGCGTAATACCAGGTACTGGCCGACTTGCCATATCTGATAGCCAGACGTGCATTGTCAGGTATTCCCTGGAACATGGTCATGTCAACCTCGACAGGTATGCTCACGTATGCAGCAGTCTTAGGAACAGCTGACAACGATGCCCATGTGTTGATATCTGATGGATCTGTCAAATATCCGAACTCAAGCTCACCACCATCAACCACATTGTCATACATGGCACTGAAATTGATGAGCAATGAACCTGCCGGATGGTCAAACGCAGGCATGATGGCTACGAGATCCTGATTGGTTGCTACAGAAGACACCGCACCGTGGAATTCGAATGACTGTGTTCCATTCATGACGTATGTCGACGAATTGGTAATGTAATAGTAAGGTATTGAACCGTCAGTCGATGAATTCAACACACTCCAGCAACCTGCCTCAGCTGTGCCGGCAACGTATGAATAGGAAGCCTTGAATCCTTCGTTTGCTTCGAAACTGCATACGTATGGCAAAGTTGCAACACCACACTGTGTACGGAACGACCTGGTTTTCCAGTCACTATAGTCACCCTCGCCACAAATATGACGTATATTGATGGTATAGCCAGACGAAGCAACAAGGCCATTGACAGTGTAAGGGTTGCTTGCCATTGTTCCGGCAGCGGCAGTATCGCCTGTGTTATCGGTGACAACATACTCCCAACTGTGTGTTGGGTCTTGGTCGTCCATCGTCACGGTAACACTATTCTCCGTAGTCTCACTGATTGTGAAGATTGTCGGCATACATCCAGACGTCTCTTCAACAGTGAAATCATCAACATAGAATGAGGTGCCATATTCGTAAGTAGAGTTGAAATTTATGCCAAGATAGTAATCGCCAGTTGCGGCAACTTGGAAATAAGTCTCGTATGGAGCATACAATACAGAATAGTCAATAGTGTTTGGTGTACCCGGAGTGTATGAGTTATTGCCACCAGGTACCGTATGTACCTCCAAGGCGTTCATCTGCGAAACGACATTGGTAGTTCCCAACATGTACGTCAGAGAATTTGTTCCAACGAGACCAGTTGAACCTGCATATATCCTTGCTTTATAAACCTTGTCAGCTTCGAAATGGAACATACGCATCAATGTCAGGCCATTTGGAGTATAAGTAGGATAAGGGTTTGGAACGAGACACTTGTCGCCCGAATGAGAATAAAGGTATTGAGCATACGAGTCGCCGATATTCTCCTTTGCTGTTATCGTATAAGATGTAGCATAGCCGTATGGCGAAATCTCGTAATATCTGTCGCCTATCTCGTAACATATATTCCCATATTCGGCATTGTTCTCGGCATCCTCGAACGAGTCAAGGTAAGGATTTGCCATAGATACTGCAAATGGGCTACACTTGGTGTGGAATGAAGCAATAATCCAGTTAGATTCGTCGCCTGCTCCGCATACGGCACGTACAGCCACTTTGTATTCGGTATCATCAGTCAGACCAGTGAGAGAGAATGTAGTGCCATTCAAGGTCTGAGGAGTCAAGGATGAGACATTGAAATTTGCAGCAGGGCCATAGACATACTGCCAATTCTGATGTGCGGCACATGTATCGGTGAATGCCACGTCTGCAGATGAAGATGTGATGTTGCTGAATATTGGGGTTTCAGGATCGCTGCAATTCTTGATTTCCTTAACCTCAACCTCGTCTATTGCTGAATAGTACCAGCCATACGGGTCGCTGTATTTGAATGCAAGACGCGCAGAGGAAGGCACATTAGTCAAGACAATGTCGGTTGTGGCAAATGTGGTTGACTTAACTATATTTGTATAGAGGCTAACCCATGTCGATTCATCTGTAGGGTCTGTCAGATATCCAAATTCGAATGAACCGCAGTTATACAAATCGCCAACCATCGACTTAAACTTGACAGACAGGTTCGCTGCAGGAGTCGGGATGTCCAATGCTGGCAAAATTGCATAAAGGTTATTGTCTGGCGAACCGCTCACCTTCAAACCCTGTTTGCCAGCCGATACGTAACTGTCGTTTGCAATCATGTATGTTGGCAAATTTGAAGAAGCGTTCAATGCTGCCCAGCAACCTGCCTCAAGTGCTCCATCGATGAAACTGTAAGAGTTGATGAGTGTGAAGCCTTCAGACTGTTCGAAGCTGCAGACGTATGGCAAAGGCATTACGTCACATCCGGTACGGATGGTTCCATACATAGCTGCAGATGATGTGTCTGCAGACCCGCAAATTGCAGCAATCTCGACCGAATAAGATGTTGCAGCTGCCAGTCCACTGATGGTTGCAGGATTGGAATTGATAACATTTGGCGTACCGTTTGTATAGACTACCCACTGCGAAGCGTTTGCGTTATCCGTGAACGAAATATCGAACGAGTGTGCAGTAACATTCGTGATTACAATTGATGTCGGTTTTGGACAATCAGGTATTGAATCGATGGTTATGTCGTCAACATAAATAGTCTTGTCACCCGTAACGGCAATACCAATATATCTGGCATTACGGTACCCACTGTTGCCAGGGTCACCCAATGGTGTGAAATAAGTAGTGAATTCTGTCCACGTGTTCTTTGCTGGTATGATTTCGCCATCGCCCATAGGCACAAATGATGACACATTGTTAGGATCGGTAAAGACACCGACTGTGAATGGCACATTGTCTTCTGTCGCATAGAACCAGCCACTGATCATGAAAGGCTCCAGAGTAGTAACATTGAGTTCCGGAGAGACTACCTGTGCGGATTCTATCTTCATGGAAGCAGAGCCATTGCGGTGATAACCAGTGTTGCGGCTTACAGAACCGACTGCAGGATTGACGTTACTCCAGCAATCTGTAGAACTCAGACTTTCGAAGTCCTCAAAGTATGGAACATTATAAGTAGAGCAGTACGTATGGAACGTGGCAATGGTGCCCCATTTAGAAGTGTCACCTTCGTCGCAGATTGAGCGGATTGCATAATAGTATATTGTGTTTGGAGTAAGACCAGACAGATTCACTTCACCAGAATTGACTATTGCACGATATGCCGTCTCTTCAGGAATAGATTCCGAGTCGAATGGCTGATTGTTTACCACAACCTCCCATTGCGACACATCTTCCTGCTGGATGTCAATCGTGGCACCTGAAGAAGTGAGATTGTTGATCATGACGTTTGATGGAGGAATACATGTCAACTCATAGATATTGATGTCGTCAACCGCCAATGGATAGGTGATACTGCCGGCAGAGCCGTCGTTACTCCACATCATCACGAAATTGTAATTGCCAGGACGGGTGGTCATGTCAAGGAAGTATGACACTGTATGCCAGCCATTGGCGTCTGGGTTACCCATCGCTGTGGTGTAAACATTCAACTGTGGGATTGTTGATCCGGATGCTACATAGTCCGCATCAAATGCAGCAGTGATATTTGGAAATACAGTGCTGTTGAGGGCAGAACCCATATTACCTGCGGTAAGCTGTTCTGATGCAGGCGCAAGGAATATACGGCCGAAGTCATAGGCTCCTTCACCACCTGTGGACTTGAACTTGAACTCTACCTGATAGCCTTTAGCATCGAAATGCAAGGTTCGGTATGCGTATGCCTGGGTTGACGAGCCTTCATTGTATGTGTGTGGAGAAGCCACACGACTTGTCGAAACATAAATGGCATGAGAGCCTTCATATACGCCAGTCTCAGCAGAACCGATGGTAAAGACATTCGAGCCTGCGCCATCAACATACATCCAGCCCCCATTGACCAAGTCATCCTCGAAATCGCAGATGAAAGGCATCTGAGCCGCAATGGCAGAAGTAGTGAAAGTAACTTTGTCGGACCATGTGCCATATTCATCACCGCAGTGACGACGGACATAGAGGTCGTAGGTAGTGGCAGGAGCAAGTCCGCTCAATTCAACAAACGCACCTGTTGCATCAACAGCAGCCATGTCATCGACTAATGTACCTGTCAGATCAAAGGCATACGACCAGCCCGACTCAGCCGTTGCATCATCTATTGCGACTCTGGCTGAATGGTCAGTAATGTCTGTTACGACAGCCGAACCTTCAAGCTCGGTGCATGATGGGATAAGTTCCAGCGTAAGGTCATCAACATAAACTTCACCAATCTTGCTTCCGAAAACTGAAGTGCTCTTGGTCCCTACCGACATAAGTGCGGGATAAGTTCCGTTGCCCGTATATTTATTGAATGGAATGACAAAACGGTCGTATGCGTTGTAGTTGTCAACATAAACTGTATCAATAGCCACGAAAGTAGTCAAGTCGGAAGGGTCGCTCATCACACCGACAACAAGCGGATAGTCAGAGTATTGAGTAGAATATTTTCTTGCATAGAACCTCATCCTCATATTGTTGATTTGGAGGGTATTTGCATCTATTCCGTTCATTACGGCAATGGCATGTTCTGCGGCATC
Organism: Candidatus Aphodosoma sp.; assembly: GCA_045600865.1. Classification (GTDB taxonomy): domain Bacteria; phylum Bacteroidota; class Bacteroidia; order Bacteroidales; family Paludibacteraceae; genus Aphodosoma. Next base: position 4,572 of record JAZRYS010000269.1, on the reverse strand, counting down.
GCTGTCATAATAATATTCGAATATCAGACATCCCGAACCAGTTCTTGCGTTACCGACCATACTGGTTGAAGCATAAGGATAGTAGTCTATGGCATAAGTCGCATCATTAATCCTTGTCCAACAGATTGGCATTTTGTATGTGGCGTTGTCCAGGTAAGGCACAACCTCTGATGTCTCGAAACCGCAAGTGTAAGGCAGTGTGCTCAATACGTTGCATTGTGTTGAGATTGCACGCGAAGGCATGGTGACAGCTTCGGCAGTATCATTGCCCTGACATAAAGCGCGGACAGTTGCCGTGATGGTATAGGTCGTTGCTGCGGTGAGACCTGTTATTGTCATCACTGGCTGACCGCTGACAAGCGAATCCGTCACGTTGATTATAGTTGAGCTTCCCTGTCCGACTTGGTAATCGACAAGCCACTGGGTTTCTGTTCCGCCTGCGTTCCATTTGATATCTGCCGTTGTCGAGGCAATGTTGTTGACAGTGATGTCAGATACCCTTTGACATGTTGGGGTGAGAATCACTTGAAGATTGTCAAAGTTTATATCCAATCCCCATTTAGTGTAACCGACAATCATGATGTAGCCTATGCCCTGATAGTTGATGACACCTTCGTATTCATTCCAGCCGGCGATACCCACAGGAGGATTGGCTGCGAAATGATTTACAAATGGGATAACCTCGATGGCATTTGTCGTGTCACCTAACGTAGGTGTCACGAACACCTTGAGACCTTCGCCCAAATAAGAACTGCCACTACGACGGTTGATCTGATATCTGAAAGTATATTTGCCTGCCTGATCGAAATTCAACGGCCGCGAGCAGAGGTAAGCTATGCTGCCAGATGTCGTATTCAAATACTTGAAACCTCTGCTGCCAATCTTGGTTGAAGTCTGAGTCTGGAATGGCGATGAGGTGCTTTCAGACACATTGTTTAGATATCCAGTCTCCCAACAGACAGGAATGGTTCCGTAAGTCGATTCGGCTCCCTCGAAGAAAGTTGTCGATTCTGCAACGGCGCAACGTGTCCTTACGCTAACAGGAACTGAAATGTCTGACGAGTCGGTCTGCGAGCAGATGCCGCGAAGAGTAAACTCATAGTTTGTCTCAGGCATGAGGCCAGACATTGTGAAAGGATGCTGTGAAGCAAGAGTATCGACTACTGAATAGTCTGCCATATTCTGGGCATATATGCGAACGTTTGGTGCGTCTGTGACATTCCAGTCCAGAGTAACATTGTCAGAACCATAACTGAGAATCACAGGATTTTCAGGACGCACACACGAAGGTACCGCATGAATTGACACATCATCAATCGTGACGGTATTGTCATATCCATTCATTACGAAAAGAGCAATGGATGCTGTGTTTGTCACAGGATTGCCGGTTGCTGATGTGTTCATGCGAATTTCTCTCCATGTCGATGAGGTGAGACTGTCGTCATAGAGAATTTCGAAAGAACTGTCATCTGTAGGGTCAGTTATCAAGCCGACATTGAATTTGGTGTGACCATTGTATGGAGATGACGCAGTAATCCAGAAGGATATTTCGACATTGGCAGACGGAATATTCACTTCAGGGAAAATGATGTACGCATTGGCAGCTTCCGTCGTAGTGAGAGCAAGACCTTTGCCGCCGAGATGTCCACTGTTGGAAATTGAGGCATTGTTCGAGAACGTACACTCTGGAAGAGTCGTCAATGCTTCAAAATTCTGTTGGTATGGAGCATTCTGTACAGCGCAAGGAGTGGTGAAAGTCACTGTAGTTGTTCTTGAACGGCCTTGATAATCACTTCTGCAGTCACCTTGGAGAGATGCCGTGTAAGTGGTGTTGGGTGTAAGCGGTGTTGCAATGACATACTGTAAGGTAGGAACTGAAAGAGCTGCATTCTGCTCTATCACATTGCCTCCGGCTTCAGTGAGAGTGTAGATATAGGATGCAGGAACAAATCCGTCAGGGGTGAGATTCCATGAAAGTGTGGCACCTGAGTGTGTAAGGTTAGATACCGAAAGCCCTGTAGGAGACTTGCATGTAGGAGCTTTTTCGACCAACACTTCATCGAGGTATATATATACATCGTTGACTTCTGAGTTGTAGCTCGACGTACCTCGAAAAACGATTTTCACATTGGAACTGCCGTTTGCAGCAGCTGTAAGGGAAACTTCTTCCTCTGTCCATTCATACTGGTTGGTGAGACCGGTTACAAGAGGTGTGGTGTACGTTGTGCCGCCATCAGTCGAGATAAAGACACTGAAATCACCACCTTCAGGATTCTTGTACTTGAATTTCAGAACCCATTCACCTGAACTGAGATCCATTGCTGGAGTCATCAGCATGTTGGTACTGCCGCTTGGCCAATTGCCGCACGAGTTGAACCTCACGCAATGGCCGGCATAGCCGGTAACGTAGTAGGACCACTTAAACGCCGCCTCGGTCGTTGTGCCTGCCGAATTATCCCAACCGGCAGGAATGCCGTAAGAGATGCCATCGAAGTTTTCGGTAAGCAACGGAGAATCGACCTGAGCACCAACATCAGTCATATTCGCCAACAAGGCGAACAAAACAAATAAGAAAAAAATAGATGTTTTTCTCATAGTGTTTGATGTTATTGATAAGTTATTTGTTATTTAATTGATTTACAGAGCCAAAAAATCATCAATAATGTGGCACAAAAATCATTGCAAAGTTAGTGATTTTATTTGAATATATAACGTTTCATCTTGATTTTTTTAAATTTTTTCTAACTTCGTGAATTTTTTCTGTTATAACCAATTATCATACACTTGATTATCAACCCCGTTGGCGGAATTAATACAGACAATAATACAGCAACTTACACCCAACACTCTGTTGTATTGTAATACAGAGATTCAATGTTTCAAGCCACACCTCAAGTCATTGCCGTTCAAGACCTTCTTATAACCATTTGGCAACGTGCATAGGTAACTATCCTCTCCCACAGCCTCAATATCTTCATATTCAGGCAATGTCACAACCTTGCCTTCAAGAGTCATAAGGCCACATCTGCCTTCTCCGGCAACATAGCAACAGAGTTCTGCCATACGGGTATCGCCATACTCATCTTCATAACTCAGACGGCTAAACCAATGAATGTAGAAGTCATCCGTCAAGTTTAGGTTCTTGTCGTACTGCCTTATGGTATTATCCTCCATTGTTATGAATATTGCGCTGTCGGACACTTTTATTTCATGCGAAATCTCTTCAATCACATTCTCGCCACGGGTGTTCATCACACCGTACAACCCATCATTATCAGAATCAATGATGCAATATCCGTCATGGAAAACATATCCAGTACCAGGCAGATACCTGAACGTGCGGTCAAACGCCTGGTTTCCCTTTTGGTCAATGAACTTAATCACGCCATTTTCCTCGACGCTCGCAAGACCGTTGCTGAAGACTTGTATCTATCCGTCTTTTCATACATTTCTGTCTCATCGTTGAAGATGATGTACCCTCGGTGAGTCCAGACAGAGAGCATGTGTTTTGTGCCTTCTGTATCAAGGTTTGCTTGCTTGCGCATCTGTTGGGCATCTGCAATTGCAAATGTATCTGGCAGACGAGTTAGCATATTCACTCTGCCTGTTTTCTTCTTTGGTTTGGAGTCGTTTCGTGCATCTTGTATCGCCTCGCCAAAAAAGTAGTTCTTGCACCAGAGGTCGTAATCCAACGACCATTCGCAGAACTCGTCGATGCTCTTTTCCCAGGTCATGTCGTTGGCTATGTAGAGCACAATTGCCTTCATGTAGGCTATTGTCACTGCACGATAGGCAAACTCCTGATAGATTATGTCTTCGGTTTGAAGAGCAATCTCAGTGCACTTCTGCTGCAAACGTTTTGCCATTGTCAGAGCCTGAGGACAAGATACTTCGCCTTTGCAGAGATTCAGGTTTGTGATGTAGGGCTTCAGCTCTGCTGCATACTGTTCATCATAGTCACCATACTTAAACTCTTTAGACTCATCACTGATGATGGTGCAGAAGTTGACACGTGATAGAGTTCCGTCAATCAGTCTGTTACGAAAGAAATCTTTTCCCTTCTCTATCGTTGAAGAGGCATTCCAATTCCATCTTAATGGCAGTAATGCGGTGATTGACTGCAAGCCCACACGTTCCTGACCATACGTGCCATTGTCGAAACAGAGGCAGATTATCTTGCCGACATCTTTTGTGCCATTCGTCTGGAGTTGCTTTAGCAGGTCAAGCTCCTCAAGGTTGGTGTAGATATACTTTCCGTTGGCATCTTTAAGTCGCTGAACAAAAGCAGCGTTGGTCATGTCAGTGACGAGCATCTGAACACAGAGGTCTTCCGGACGTTTTGGCTTTTCTTTGTTCGAGCCTTTTGTTCCAACGGCATCTTTCCACTCCTGTTCTCTACGGCGGTTGATGTCATCACGCTCCTTTATATCTGCCATGATATACTCGATTGGCTTGTTCACAGAAGCCTTGCCTGACGACTGGCGGGCCATATTCACACACATGAAAGTAGCCTCTTTCTTTGTGCCGTCGATAAGGCGGAAATTGACATCCGAAAGGTGTGTTGCCAAAGCA
>JAZRYS010000268.1:0-45002 GCA_045600865.1 Candidatus Aphodosoma sp. | reverse complement strand
ATGTAAACAAAAACAGGACGAAGTCAAGTAATTTAGGAAGATGACAACAAATTTAGGAAAAATGTCAACGGTTACAGAAAATCGTCAAGAAAAACAGTTTTTTTATCCAAAATCCGTCAACTTTTTTCAGGAAAAGACAGTTTTTTTATCCAAAATCCGTCAACTTTTTTCAGGAAAAGACACAATGCTAATTTGAAACTGTAACCATTTTACTGTAACTTTGGTATTAACTATCTATATGCCATTACTTTATGATGGTTACAGTTTCCCAAAAAAACTGTAACTAACTGTAACCAACTGTAACCAAATTGCAAGAAACTGTAACCATGTCAACCATCACATTATCAAAGCATTATGCAAAATACGGTTACAGTTTTTTGGAAACTGTAACCGTTATAAGTTACGAATTATCAATACATTGAATGCAAGGTTACAGTAAAATGGTTACAGTTTTAAATTAGCATAACACCCCTCTTACAAATCCAGCCATTCATCAGCATTTTCATGTAATACAGCAAGGCTGTCGTAGGTTCGCTGTGCCTTCGCTATGCCTTCGCTGTGAACTCGATTCTCGTCCGTTTCAGAACGGAGAAGAATCGAGTTCAATTCGAGTTCACACTGGAATATCAGCGAAGTCACTCTGAACGCACCACTATCCTCTATAGAAACCTCATTCATCAAATTCTAATGACCGATTTGAGATAAAGCAAGGGTATACTACATATATAGATAAAAATTTAGTATTGAAGGCGATGGTGAGGATATAGACTTGAATGAAGCATACAAACTTTCGGGGAAGAGGCTGCACAACTGATAGAGAAATGAGAAGTTCCGTTAATCCTTCGCTATGCCTCTGCTCTTTAGCAGAGAAATAGCAGAGAAATAGCAGAGAAATAGCAGAGGGTCAAAAAAGGCATTTCGGACCATTTCTCTACTCCGAACGACCATCCGCCGGATAGTAAAATCTCACAATCTCATAATCTCAGTAAAAATCCTGCACCCCAACATACCTTTATAACGTTTCAATTAGTTCAATTGTTTCAGTAAAAATCCTGAGGGTACTTTTTTCTCTTGACACATAGTGAGTACTATTATTACCTCGTAATAGTAGAAAAAATGAGTGTACACAATTTCAATTGAAACAGCTGAAACACAATAATCGTCTTAGTGTTGCCAATATCATTTATGCTTGAAATAAGTCTTTGTCGTCACCTGATATTTTGCTTCTGGATCAACAATTAAACCGAATAGTCAACGTTTATAAATTTGATTGTTTTTAATTTTCAATCATCACCAGACATTCTAAATCCCAATTCGTAGTTTTTAATAAAATCACATTCTTCATCTGTCAAACCATACAATGGACAAATATAATCGTCTATCTCATCAATTATGGACTTTGACTTTACTATTTTATATTCTCTAAAATGCGATACATTGTAAGTAGAATTGGCACTAGTTTTTCTATTATTGATATTATTTTCTATGTCAATGAGATACTTTTGATACAGATTATTCAAATAATAAATTTGTTCATCAGTATAACATGGAATAGGAAAGGAAGTAATTTCACAATCCTTCCAGTTTAAATTGTCTGAATATATTTGATAAAACCAAAATGACAAGCTACTACTTAATACACATCCAATAGCATCAGCATATTTCTCTTTCAATAACAATGTTCTTTCGGCGGAAGAATTTGTTGTATAATTAGTAACTACTTTAAAGTATCTGCCACCTGCAAAGCGATAAAAAATTGGCTTGCCGCCCGTACTTACCATGTAGTCACTAATGGAATTAAATAATCTTAATTTTCTCAATATATCAATTTCAACTTGACTTCCTATTTTAGGAATACGACCATATTTCAAATAGTCCTTAACCTCTACAAAATGCAAATTGTCAACAAGATTTTGCAAGTTAAATTCTTTACTTCTCCTATACATTTTTGTTGACATTAGACGTGTACATGGAGTTAACGTTTTTCTAAACATCAAAATAGAAGTATTAACAACTGCATTTTCAAATACTGGTTTAGGACGAACTGCATAAGACGATACCTTTATTTCTTCGCAATTATTCAATAACAATCTATGAATTCCAGACATAGAATCACTCGAAGTGATTGAAATAGGAACGATAAAAGATATATAACCGCCTTTTGACAATAATTGATACGACAATTCTATGAACATAGTATATGTATCCATAGAACCCTTTTGTATATTTTTGATGGTTTTTGTCGTGTCAAAACTTTTCTTCAGTAATTCTTTTTCAACAAAACTAAGTTTTGCACCATAAGGAGGATTTCCAATGATAATATCAAAGCCTCCGTCATCGAATACCTCCTTGAAATATGTATGCCACAAAAAGAAATCAGAATTATTCTTGAAATCCAATGTCCTTACGTCTTTTTCAATCTCTTTATTGCCAAATGTTTTGGCAAGAATCAAAGACCTTATTGCCTGTTCAATTTTATCGGACAGTCGTTTCTTTTCCTTTTGGTTTTCAACTCTATAGTAGTGATGTATATGCTCCTTCAAAAGTGCTTCGGCAGTTGACTCTTCATCAAAAACTAATTTATATTGTTTATTACGTTCTGAATTGGAACAAACGATGTCTTTTAAATCAATTCCTCTATATTGTTCCAGAAGAGAATTACCCTGCATAATCTTGAAATCAAGATTTGGAAGTGCATGTGGCGTTTCTTCGTCAAGTATCAGGGTGAGCCAGAAGCGAAGACGTGCAATATCTACAGCCCCCTTCTCGATATCTACGCCATAGATATTCTGCTGAATGATATCTTTCTTGATTTGGGAAGAAACATTTTGCTCATAGCCCTCAATTGCACTTCTACACAGATACAGTTCACGCAAAAGACCCATCGGGAATGCACCTGAACCTATGGCAGGGTCGCATACCTTTACATTCTTGAGCAAGAGATCAATCTTGTCTGCAAAAGAATCGGAAACTTTTCGGAGCAGGTTGTCGTCATGAGTAGTGACGAAACTCCTAATAATTTCACGTGTTGGTTCATCTGAAATATCCGTCTGGAGATATGCGATGAGTGACTCTCGGCACATATAATGCACAATCTCTTTTGGTGTATAATATGCACCTTTGTCTTTATTGTCTTCAAGCAGGTTTTCAAAAATACGTCCAAGCATTTCTGGGTCAATACCAACCTCTGCGTCATTGGGATCATTCTCGTCTATTGTGAAATTGTACTCCGAAAAGAACTCAAAGAGTTGTTCAAACAGTTTGGCATCAAACACAGAATCAGGTTCGTCATATTTGTCGCGAGAGAACAGTCCTCCATTGAGATATGGTATCTTTACATTGCGGAATTCCTTGACACCTGTATCAAACAGGTCATTATCGGCAGACCTGTCTTTATCTAATGCTTTAAAAAACAGGGGCTCAAGCACTTTGTCGAGAAAATTATCCTTCTGCGCTTGCGTAGCATTACCAAATAGATTCTGCAGGAAATTCAAGTCTCCATCACCCCACTGTTTGTCAGCTGGCACTCCAAGCCATCCCTTCTTCTGAAGGAACTGCAGGAATACAAGACGACCGAGAAGTCGCTTTACATAATTGCGGATAGGTTTCTCCTCCCTATCCTTTATATCATTTGTTGACTTTCCATTATGGTCAAATTCTGTGTCGATGAAATCTGCCCGCATACCATTGGTTTCATCCAGCATGAAATCGACAAAACGAGTATAGAATGCCTTGTATTTGTCGAAAAATTCCTTTGAAAGAGCCTCTACATTGAATGCCTCTACGAGGTCTTTTTTTTCAATATTGCCACTCTTTTCAAATAGTCTATGGAAGTTCAATGCAGCAGTACGGCAGGATTGACCTGGACCAAGAAGAAAAGTATAGCGTTTGTTTTCGGTAACTACCTTGTCGTCCTTCTGGCAGAATGTGAAACGCCAATCCCACGAAGAAGAATCTTTGTAGTGAAAAATAATGAATGCAGAGGAGTATGTATCTATAATACGATGAACAACCTGCTGAATGCCCACACGATTTCGACGCATAACAACTCGGTCGCTCACAGTTATCTCAAACACTTCTACAGGATTGAAGGGTAGTTTAAAAGTACCATATTTGATTACTGATTCAACTCCATTGCGACTTGCAATGGAATTAAGAGATTCATCATTCTCCAACATTTCCAACCCCCATGCATCGTCAAATTGAATACCTTCGAATATTGGATTCAAGACAGTTTCCATAAAAGATTCCTGTCCCTGAAATCTCTGACTCAAATAATCTTGAAGTTCTCTGCTAGACATAGTAATATAATTTTATTTTGCAAGACCCATATAAACCTCTGGATCTCCTTCTGTTTTTGATTGTTCTTTATGAATGAAATTCAGTTTTTCATCTATTATCTTATCAATTTCTGTTTGTTCAAGGTTGAATAATGAACCTTGTTCGTCAAACAGAATCTTGCCAATGGCGATAACGATTCTTATAATATCACTATTCCCTTTGCGAATCATATTGTCTGCCTGTTCAAGCAAGTTCTTAGATTCTACAGACAAATTATCTATTTCATCTATTTTGGAAACAATTCCCTTTGCATCTGTTGCGAGCTTGCTATTTGATTTACTGCTACTTATGCGCACAAGATGCTGACCTACTGCCCTTATAGCAGCCTTGCATTGTTTTTCCCAATCTCTTGGCACAGTATCACTGTCTGCATCCACATCACATCTGAAAGCAGGATAGAAGTCTATGCCAGGAACTATTGAAGCTTTACAATTTGCATCGACATGAACAAAGAGCCCTTTCACCTTAGGAGTTCGTACAACGAAATATGAATCTCCCGCCAAACTTTCCTGCATAACAGCCATCTGAAGCCCGTTTTCGTTATGGCAGATAAACTTGTAACGCTCAGGATTCTCATCACGATACTTCTTCAGTTCATATATATATTTCTCGTAAGCCGACTCTTCGCCATTGACGAACTTGTTCAATGCATACTGGGTAACTTTTTCATCCTGCGTGAAGATTTTGCTGTCCTCGCCAAAAAGAGTATGGAACGACTGAAGCTTGATGTGAGCCTTTTCTACAAGTTGAATTTTACTGTCACCCTGCGCTGAAGGCATGAAGTTGAATACATGAACGAAAGGTTGACTGCTGCCTATACGGTTGACACGTCCTATACGCTGCATCAAGCGGGTAGAGTTCCAAGGGGTATCATAATTCAGAATTACATTCGCACGGTGAAGGTTAATACCTTCGGCAAGTACTTCTGTCGTAATAATTATGTTGTAATCAGATTTTTGTTTTCCACGATAGTTTGCATCGAAATTCTCACGAATGACCTGTTCATTTTCATCACGATTAGCAGCAGTGATATAAAGCACATTGTATCCTTGATGTTCACAAACACTTTTCAGGGTCTTAACAGTATCTATAGCTTCTGAAAAGATTACAAGTTTTTGAGGTGCATTTATTTCAGGATTGAAAAGGACAGGCTTAAGTTTTGCCTTGAACTCATCAAGTTTCGGGTCTTCGCTATTTTTTGTCCAACGCTCGCAAAGCTCAGAAATCAATTCATAGTCAGCCGTTAACAACTTGATATAACAAGAATCGAAATCATTGCGTCGATACTCAGCATTCTCGCCTTTCTCGTTACGACCAGCCTTATTCAGTTTGTCAATCTTCTTGCGTATGTCAACGACACAATCATCAAAAGTAACCTTTCTATTGCGTTTTTCCCCTTTCGTTTTATAGTCTAATTCAGCATTAATATCAATATCTGGACAAACAAAGATTGTATCGTTATTCCACATCCTAATCATATTCTCAGTATATCTGCGAAGATTGAGTAGAGATGTGGTAAAGGCGGAGAACGAACTCTCAAGACGCTTAACAAGAAGCATCTGCATAATCTTGGCAAGTTGCTTTGCCAACCTCTCTGCGTTTATAGAACCGCGACCCTCGTATTTTTTCTTGTTTGCAGGATCTGCAAAAAACTGAATGGCGCGATATCTATAATAACATATATATTCAGAATCGTCAAAATCAAAATATGCTGAGGGAGAAATCAGATTCATTGTATCAGCAAATAGCTGAGACAACTCATCGTCCATGTAATATTTAAGGACGTTTGGACCACATATCTCTGGAAAGACAAGATTCTGTGTCTTAATATCGGCTGCATAGAAATTCTTAATATCCGTTCGAGTACGACGGACAAGAATATCGCAAAGTACACAATCCCTTATTTTAGTAGATATTTTCTGTAGCTCAAAGTTGATTTCAGCAAGCCGTCTCTCGTCAGAAATTGACTCGTATTGTTTTGAAGATAATTTGTTAGCCTCAGAGACAAGCATCTTGAATTGTTTGATAATTTTTGCAAAGAACGATTCAAGGTTACGTCCATCCACTTTCTCAAGAGTACAATAAGTGTGATCTCGTTCGAAAAGATAAATCTGATTGCGAAGGTCTTCTGGTGTGTTATTCTGAGGAGTTGCAGAAAGCAATCCTATATAAGGATATACTCCAGAATTCATGCCAATCTGCGCTATCAGTTCATCAAGAGACTTATACATATTAGTCTCCTTATTTCGAAATTTGTGACTCTCGTCGATTATAATAAGACCATAATTATTGTAATTCAATGTCTGCTCGAAATTGCCACTGTCGGTATCTGCATCTTCGTCTGTTTCATCTATCAGATTTGCAATTGAGCCTGTAGTAATGAAATCTATCAAAGGTTCCATTCTATTGTTCTCGTCCTTATCGAATTCTCTGATTGTTTCAATCCAAGCTGATTTAATTGCTGGAGGAGAAACTATCAAGACCTTGCGTTCGTGTTCGTCATCAGGAAAGTTTAAGAAATGCTTTATGATGAGAGTACCAACTATGGTTTTGCCTAAGCCCACGACATCAGCAAGCATAAAACCGCCATGTGCACGCATAATACCAAAACATTGCTTGACGGCATCAATCTGGTATTCAAGAGGCGAAAAGTCTTTTGGTATATAACTTGTTATAGTTCTTGTGGAATCTACGTCCAGAAGGTCGCCAAACTTGTAGTTCAAAAGTTTAATATAAAGCTCGTATGGTGTCAGATGGTCTATATTGCCATTGCTATCCGAAATAATTGTCAAGCCTTCCGAAGGTTCATTGAAATCAATTTTATCGCCCATTTTTGACTGCGAGATAATGAGCAGAAATTCTTCATTCCAAGATTTGGATTTTTCCCATTTTTCGTTGAACCACTGAAGATGCTTTTTATCTTTTGGGTACTTGGGATTAAGAGTGATGACATCTACAGATTCTGTTTCAAGAACATTCAATTCAGAATTTCCATCAAACCCTTTTTGAGTAAAATTTGAGCTGCCAATAATGCCGTAACCTATCTCTCGTTCCTCCTCCTTGTTTGCTCCTTTGAAAATATAGCATTTTGAATGAAGAAACTGATCTTCAAGAGCTTCGTCTGGTTTGTATAAATGAATCTGGAACTTTTCGTTATCTTTGTCTTTTATGTTGTCAACCAGCATTTGGACCACCTTCACATACTTTTCCTGAGCCTCAAAATTATCCAAATCTACTCGCCAAGCATTCTTCTGTTTGTCGTATGAGCCAGTCTTATAACTTTCTACATCTTTAGCATAAAGGTAAGGGTCTTGACCTATAAGCAGCCTGAATTTACATCCATCCCTTTTTAGGAATTCAGCCAGTTCGTCATATATTAGTTCTGTTCCTCTTAGATCCCAAAAACCTGTAGCAATATAAACCTCAGTCACGCCTTCATCCTTCAGGCATTCCTTTACAACTTCGGTCATATTGTAACCTTCAGCTGAATTGTCAATAAGGGTATTTCTCAGTTTCATAGAACTAATAATGATATGCTTTAGCCTATATATCCGTTTTTATGAACTATTAGTGAGATACAAGATTTGAATCTACATAAAACAATCCAAGCCAACTCGGCTAATTAAAGCAATTTGCTATCAATCAACCGAATTGGCTTGTATATGTGTGCGGAAGGCAAGACTACTGCCTTGCAAAAAGAAAAGGATTGCAGGCAATCATCTTACGGTATTCCTGAGGCCAAGCTTGAGAATTTCTGAACCTCCGACACAAGATAAGAAAATGCCAACAATCCAATATTGGAATGTTTGGCATCAACTAATCGTTATCTTGCGTCGATTGGCAAATTCTCAGCACACAGCCGTAGACTATATACGGAAGAGCCAACCATCATTGATGTGGTGATTATTCAGAATTGGAAGTTTCTCAAGCTTGTTCTCTGGAATACCACAATGATAGTCAATGCTATTTATATGTAATATATTTTGTAAATCAGCAGTTTGGCGTAATTACAAAGAACCGCTGGTTTCACGTTGCAAAGGTAGTGTATTATTTTGACATGGCAAAATAATTGGGTGGATTATTTTCAGATAAATTCTTTTGTTTCACAAGAATACTGGATAGTTATGGATAGATTAATGGCGATATGCAAAAAATGACCTGATGAATTTATTCGCAAGTGTTTGGATAGTACGAAAAAATGTCGTACCTTTGCAAACTGAATTGTTACAATGCGGGTTAAATATGTTTGCGGTAAATGATTTGACGGTTGACTTTACGGGAACTCCTCTGTTTGAGGAGGTTTCGTTCATGATTATGGACAAGGAGAAGATTGCATTGGCGGGCAGGAATGGTGCGGGGAAGTCAACAATGCTCAAGATTTTCGCCGGTCTGCAGCAACCTACGCATGGAACAGTGTCCATGCCAAAGGAGGCAAAGGTGGGCTATCTGCCGCAACATCTGCTCACGGAGGACAAGCGAAGCCTGATGGACGAAGTGAAAATGGCATTCGGCGGGGTGATTGCCGCACAGGAAGAGGCTGACAGAATTGTCAGTGAGATTGGCGAGAGAACTGACTACGAGAGTGAAGAGTACGCAAAACTGCTGGAACGTTTGGACGAACTGAATCATAGGATTGAGGTGATGGGTGGTGGCACGATGATGGCTGAAATCGAAAGGACTCTGGTAGGCTTGGGCTTTGAAAGGAAAGATTTCGACCGCCAGACGTCAGAATTCAGCGGAGGATGGCGAATGCGCATAGAATTGGCTAAAATTCTGCTTGGACGACCTGACATACTGCTGCTGGATGAGCCTACGAACCACCTTGACATTGAGTCGATTGAATGGCTGGAGGGTTTTCTGAAAAAGAGCGAGAGCGCATTGCTGCTTGTGAGTCACGACACGGCTTTCCTTGATGCTGTGACAACACGTACAATAGAAATTTCACTCGGGCAGATTTACGACTACAAAGCCAATTATTCGAAATACCTGGAACTCCGCGCTGAACGCAGGGAGATGCAGTTGCGTGCGTATGAGAACCAGCGCAAGATGATAGAAGATACCGAGGATTTCATCGAGAGATTTCGCTACAAGGCTACAAAAGCAGTGCAGGTGCAGAGCCGAATAAAACAGTTGGAGAAGTTGGAGCGTATTGAAGTGGATGAGGTTGACAATCAGACTTTGAGGCTTAAATTCCCGCCAGCACCTCATTCGGGTGCATTGCCTGTGGATATTGAAAACCTGACTAAGTCATACGGTAATCACGTAGTTCTGAGGAACGTTGACATGCAGATTAAACGTGGCGAGAAGGTGGCCTTCGTGGGTAAGAACGGCGAGGGAAAGTCAACTCTCGTGAAGTGCATAATGGGCGAGCTGCCTTACGATGGTTCATTGAAAATATGCCAAGGTGTGAAGATTGGCTATTTTGCACAAAATCAGGCATCACTTTTGGACGGTGAACTGACTGTGTTTGACACTATTGACCGTGCAGCCGTGGGGGAGATAAGAACAAAGATTCGTGACATTCTCGGGGCTTTCATGTTCGGCGGTGAGGCTTCGGACAAGCAGGTGAAAGTGCTCAGTGGTGGAGAGAGAAGCCGTCTGGCGATGATAAGACTGTTGCTTGAACCTGTCAACCTGCTGATATTGGATGAGCCTACTAACCACCTTGACATGCGTTCGAAAGAGGTGCTCAAAGAGGCCATTCAGGCTTTCAACGGCACTGTGATTGTGGTGAGCCATGACCGTGATTTCATGGACGGGCTTGTGGATAAGGTGTATGAGTTCGGAGGAGGAAGGATAAAACTGCATCTTGGCGGAATAAAGGAGTTCCTGCGTGAACTGAAACTGGCCAAAGAGGGTGAGCAAGGCTGGGAGATGAGGGGCGAGAGAATGGAAGTCCGTAATGCGGTGGCTGCATCGCCTTCTGAAAAGGTGGTGAGTGACGGTCGCGTGGATTACGAGAAGCGTAAGGAGGAGGCCAAGGAGAAAAAGAAACGCGAGAAGGAGATAGCTGCTCTGGAAGAGATGATTGGAACTCTGGAGAAAGAGATAGCCGCCATGGAGGAGCGGTTTGCCGCAGGAGAAAGCGACGAGGAACTGATGGATGGTTACGCAAAGGCGAAAAAGACGTTGGAGGAGAAGAGCGCAGAGTGGTTTGCGCTGTTGGAGTAATAACCATGCTTGATAAGGATTTTATAGGATTGTTGAAGGAGGTGATGTGCGATGAAGAGGTGGAGAAGTTGGTGGCTTCTATCGAAAGTGGGGCTGCTGTGAGAAGCATACGCATAAACGACAGAAAGCCAGCGACCAAAGATAAAAGACTGCAGTTGCTGGACAGCGTGAAATGGTGTCCCTATGGGCATTATGTAAACATTCCGGAGAATTTCAGGTTCGTTGATGATGTGGCGTTTCATGCGGGAGGATATTATGTGCAGGAGGCTTCGTCGATGTTCCTTTGGAAGGTGCTTGAGGAGAAGGTTTCAAGGAACGCTTTTGTTCTGGATGCATGTGCTGCCCCTGGTGGCAAATCAACTCTCATAAACCAATATCTTTCGGATGACGGCTTTCTGGTGAGCAACGAGTTTGTGGCAAAGCGGTGCAATGTGCTGATTGAGAATATGATGAAGTGGGGTAGAGACAACTGGATTGTGACGAACGAAGGCCTGGGCAAATATGAGAGACTTGGCGAGACGTTTGATGCAGTTGTGGTGGATGCTCCTTGCTCAGGCGAAGGAATGTTCCGCAAAGAGCCAGAGGCAATCAGCGAGTGGTCGATGGAGAATGTGATGATGTGCCAGACTCGTCAGCGTGAGATAGTCAGAAGTGCATGGAAGACGTTGAAAGAAGGTTGCGTAATGGTTTACAGCACATGCACATACAATGCGATGGAAGATGAAGAAAACGTGGAGTGGATAGTGCGGGAACTTGGAGGTGTGGTTGAAGATGTGGATATAAAAGAAGAGTGGGGCATTGTGAAGGCAAGAAGTGGCGGGTATCATTTTTTTCCACACAAAGTAAAGGGCGAAGGCCTGTTCATGGTTTTGCTGCGCAAAGGACAAAAAACTGAAGACAAAAAACATAAGACCGAAGGCAAAGGGCTGAAGACTAAAGACAAAGGACTGAAGGCAGAATGGCTCCGCAATAGTGATGAATATGTCGTGACTGAACTGAATGGTGAGTATTGGGCTGTGAGAAAGAAATTTGGCGAGATAGTAGAGAAAGTGATGTCGGCAGGGTTGAACGTGAGAACTTGTGGCGTGGAATATGGAATTGTAAAGGGAAAGGACATTGTGCCTGCACCGGGCTTGGCTCTCTCGCTTGCGCTGGACGAGACCAAGTTCCAAACTATGAATCTTGACCATGAAACGGCTATGAAATATCTGAGATGCGAGGCGATAGGAGCAGAGGGTACAGAACGTGGAATGGTGCTTGTGAAGAGTGAAGGGTATGTCTTAGGCTGGGCAAAGAATGTAGGTAACAGGTGCAATAACCTGTATCCTCAGTACTGGCGGATTAGAAATTGATAATTAAAGCATTATATTATGGGAATGTTTGAACAAATCAGCGAGGATATCAAGAAGGCATGCTCGCAAGAAATCATGCCGAGACAGAGGCATTACGTGGAATCAAGAAAGAACTGCTTGAAGCAAAAACAGCCAAAGGTGGCAATGGCGAAGTTACAGATGAAGTGGCAATCAAGATTATCCAGAAGATGAAGAAGCAGGGTGAAGATGCTATTGAGATGTTCAAAAGCCAGAACCGTCAGGATCTTGTTGACGAGTATCAGAATCAGATAAATATCTATAAGAAATATCTGCCAGAAATGATGAGTGAGGAGGAGATAGAAAAAGCTGTGAGAGCCGTAGCTGAGCAGGTTGGTGCCAAGACAATGGCTGAGATGGGTAAGGTTATGAGTGTGGTAACCAAACAGTTGGCAGGTAAAGCAGAGGGAAGGACAATATCGGCAATAGTCAAGAAAGTGCTTGGTTGAAAAAAAAGCATGTTTTGTAGGCGTGGTTTGAAATAAAAGTAGTAACTTTGCAGCGCAAAATATCATAATGCGGAAGATATGACAAGGATAGTTGTGTTTGTTTTTGCTTTGATGGGGGTGATAATGGCAAGTTGCAAGGTGCAAGATGCTCCGGGTGCATACGCAAAAGCCCAAAACCCTGTGGCAAAGGAGAAAATGGAGCGTGTGGCTGCTGATACGGTGACAGTCGTGCCGAAGCCAGATGCGATTGTCAGAAAACGTCCTGGAGGCGGTGAGACAGTTCTGGAACCTGTCAGGTTGGATATTGCAAACGAGCCGTCGGCAGAGGTAACACCAGACCCCGAAATAGCAGTTGTCTCAGTGGTTGAAAAGCAGGTGAAGGATACCGTCGTCAACACAGAGGCGAAAGAGAATGTCAACAAGTTTGAAGAGCCAGAGGTGACACGCCAGGAGAAGTTCACAGTCGTTGCTGGTCAGAAAGATGCGGAACTGAAGGAATATAATGTCGTGATAGGCAGCTTCGGCAAGAAGGACAATGCCGAAAGACTGAAGAACGAGATGAGCGGTGCTGATTATAAGCCTGTAATCGTTGTCAATGAACGAGGAATGTTCCGTGTGATACTGGCCTCTTTCGATACCTATCAGGAGGCAAAAGCTAAGATTGCCGACATACTTGAGGAATTCCCTGATGCGTGGTGTCTGGTACAATTGAAAAATTGAAAATTGGCAATTGAGAATTGACAATTGGACTATTCGTTCAAGATATTGGGTTGCGGGTCGGCGAAGGCAACGATAGAGCGGTTCCACTCTGCCCATGTATTGCAGATGAGGGACAGGCAGTTCTTGATTGATTGTGGGGAGGGGGCGCAGATAAGGCTAAAGCAGTATGCTGCCAGGACATCAAGGCTTGGACACATATTCATATCTCACCTGCATGGTGACCATTGTCTTGGACTGATGGGACTCCTGTCAACGTTCGGAATGCTTGGGAGAATGAGTGACCTGACGATACACGCACATCCTGATATCGAGAAACTGTTCGGCACTCAGATAAAGTATTTTTGTGCCGACGCGCCGTACAAGATAATTTTTGCACCATTCGACCCCCGAAAGGTTGAAACTATATACGAAGACAGGGCTGTTGCTGTGAAGACCCTACCGCTAAAGCATACAGTGCCTACGTGTGGGTTCTTGTTTGAGGAGAAACCTCTGCCGAGACATCTGAACAAGCAGATGTGCGATGCTTGGGAAGTGCCAGTGGCAGAATACAAAAACCTGATAGTTGGCGCAGATTATGTGACACCTGCTGGTGAAGTCGTGGAAAATGCCAGACTGACTTTCGAACCTACTCCAAGCAAGAGGTTTGCCTACATGAGCGACACTGCTTATTCTGAAAGTTGCCTGGACCTGATAAAAGGTGTTGACCTGTTGTATCACGAGGCTACATACTTGTCGAGCGTTGATGCGGTGAAACTTAAGACAAGAATGCACAGTTCCGCAGCACAGGCAGCAGAGTTGGCACGTAAGGCAGCAGTGAGAAAGTTGGTGATAGGGCATTATTCTTCGACATACAAAGACGTAAAGGTGTTTGAAGACGAAGCACGAGAAATTTTCCAAGAAAGTTACGGTGCTAAAGACGGTGAGACATTTTGGTTTTGATAACTGATATTCTTATGAAGAGCATTTTTTGTTTCATATTGCTAATACTGACGTGGGGAGAGAGCATTGAGACTTACTGGGAAATGATGAGGACTGGACGATATGATGAAGCTGTAGCAAAGGTAGAGACATATTTGAGCACTGGAAGGCACGTGACAGATGATGAGAGAACAGAAGGCGAAAAATTGATTATGAAAGCCCGCACATGTCAGGAAATGAAAAGCAATGCCAAGGATGTAAAGTTGGTTGACAGTATAAAAGTGAAGAAAGAGAATATGGTGAGCCTTTGCGAGATGGTGATGGGTGGAAACAAGATGATACAGAGAGAGGATGGTGGTGCCGAGTTCGTTGCAACGCGTGGACAGAAGCGTCTTATGGGTGTGAAAAGCCAGAACGGGTACGACATATACAGGCAATATGGAGACGGTGAGATGGAAAAACTTTCTAAATCTGTCAACACAGAAGCCAACGAAAATTTTCCATACGAAATGTCTGACGGAGTGACGCTCTATTTCGCATCTGAGGGTCATGGCTCAATAGGCGGTTATGACATCTTCATGACACGTTACAACAGCGAGACCTTCGACTATCAGATGCCACATAACGTAGGAATGCCGTTCAATAGTCTTGGAAATGACTACCTGATGATGGTTGATGACCTTGCAGGCATGGGCTTGTGGGTGACAGACAATGGTCAGGATGGTGACACCGTGATAGTGTATGTCTATAAATATGAAAATGGTGAGGTCAAAGAGACAGCAGAGCGTAAGCCTTTGCCGGTGGTAGAAAATGATGCCAAAGAGACAGGTGTTGTGATGAAATTCTATGTGAGCGACAGGATTATTTATACCAGGATTGAGGATTTCAGAAGTGCTGAGGCAAGGTATAAATACTTAGAGATGACGGATATAGAGAAAGAGATGCGGCTTGTTGAATTGGTGCTTGAGAGCAAGAGAGCGAATTTCAGAATGTTGGAATCTGCCGAAGAAAAACAGAATCTGAGTAATGACATTGTGGAAGATGAGAGATATCTGATAGCGACAAAGGATAGACTCAAAGAGTTGATAAAAGAGATAAGACGATTAGAAAGAAAGCAATATGAGTGAATTATTAGTAGTAGGCCTATTGGTGCTTGTAAGCGTTGTGTTCCTGCTGATGGAGATATTCCTACTGCCGGGCTTTTCTGTGTGCGGAGTAGTGTCCGTGGTGTTCGGAGGAGTGGCAGTATGGTATGCTTTCAGCAAAGTGAGCGTGACGGCAGGACTGGTGACAACCATTATATGGTTGGTCGTCTTGGGCATTGGAATCTGGATATTTGTCAAAAGCAAGGCATTGGACAAGATGTCGCTTGATACGGAATTGAAAGAAACCAGCAATCTCTATGATGTTGACAAGGTAGAGATGGGAATGAAAGGTGTGACTTCGTCTCGTCTGGCACCTATGGGTAAGGTGGTTGTGAACGGTAAGGAGTACGAGGCAAAGTCGATGGATGGCTTTGTGGATCAGAAATGCGATGTTGAAGTAGTATCAATTGAAGACAATAAATTAATAGTTAAAGTTTTATAGTATGGAACAAATTCTAATGATTGTTGTAGCAGTAGTGGCATTTATATTGCTCTGCATTTTTTTCTATTTTGTGCCATTTTCATTGTGGCTTTCTGCACGTGTCTCTGGTGTTAGAATTTCCTTGATGCAACTCTTTCTGATGCGTATCAGGAAAGTGCCGCCAGCAATCATTGCCAATGCAATGATTGAAGCTCATAAGGCAGGAATCAGTCTGTCGCGTGATGAACTTGAAGCACATTATCTGGCAGGTGGACACGTTGTTCGAGTAGTGCATGCACTTGTATCGGCAGCAAAGGCAGATATTAACCTTTCGTTTAAGACAGCAACAAGCATAGACCTTGCAGGACGTGATGTGTTTGAAGCAGTACAGATGAGCGTAAATCCAAAAGTTATTGATACGCCAGTTGTTTCCTCAGTGGCTAAAGACGGTATCCAGTTGCTTGCCAAAGCTCGCGTAACAGTGAGAGCAAATATCAAACAGTTGGTAGGTGGTGCAGGCGAGGAGACAGTATTGGCACGTGTAGGTGAAGGTATAGTATCATCAATCGGTTCAAGCGAAAGCCACAAGAGTGTGCTTGAAAATCCAGATTCAATATCAAAGCTTGTATTGTCAAAAGGTCTTGATGCAGGCACTGCATTCGAGATTCTCTCAATCGATATTGCGGATGTTGATGTTGGTAAGAACATAGGTGCTCAGTTGCAGATGGATCAGGCCAATGCTGACAAGAACATAGCTCAGGCAAGTGCCGAGAAGCGCAGGGCTATGGCCATAGCACAGGAGCAGGAGATGAAGGCAAAGGCTCAGGAGGCTCGTGCAAGAGTGATTGAAGCTGAGGCACAAGTGCCATTGGCAATGGCTGAAGCATTCAGAAATGGTAATCTCGGCATAATGGATTACTATAGAATGAAAAACATGGAAGCAGATACTGCTATGCGTCAGACTATAGCAGGTCCTGCAAAACCTACGGATAAATGAAGTTAGTAAAGACAGCCCTTGAACTCGAGCAGTTGCTCAGCAAGGAAAGTAAAGACAAGAGTGTGGGTTTCCTGCCCACAATGGGAGCGTTGCATGAAGGTCATTTGACCTTGGCGAGGCGTGTTGTAAAGGAAAATGACATTGCTGTATGTTCTGTGTTTGTCAACCCGACTCAATTCAACAACAAGACTGACCTTGAAACTTATCCGCGTAACATTGAGGCGGACGCAAAGCTCTTGGAAAAAATAGGTGTGGATTTCGTGTTCGTACCTGATGCAGAGGAATTCTATACAAAGGAAGAGATGGAAAACAGATTCCAGTTCGACTTTGGAGGACTGGATGAGGTGATGGAAGGAAAATTCCGTCCTGGTCATTTCAATGGCGTGGTTCAGGTGGTCAGTAAGTTGTTCCGGATAGTCAAGCCCCAGAGAGCCTATTTCGGTGAGAAGGATTTCCAGCAACTGGCGATTATACGCAGAATGGTGGAGGTGATGAAGTTTGATATTGAGATAGTAGCCTGCCCAATCGTCAGAGAAGAGAGCGGACTGGCATTGTCAAGTCGGAATGCCCTGCTGACCGAAGAACAGAGGAAGCTTGCAACGAACATTCATGACGTGCTGAAAGAGAGCACTACATTTTTCAACCAGACATCAGTGAAAGAACTTCACGATTGCGCAATTGCAGCAATCAATCGCCATGATGGACTGGAGGTTGAGTATTTCGAAATCGTTGACGGAAAGACCTTGAAATCAATCGAGAACTGGCGAGATTCTGACTATGTAGTTGGCTGTATAACCGTATATTGCGGGAAAGTCCGTCTGATAGACAACATACGTTACAAATAAGGTAAAGAACATGTACGTTAATTTATTGAAGAGCAAACTGCATAGGGTCATTGTGACAGAATCGAACCTTGAGTATATAGGTAGCGTGACTATAGACCAAGACCTTATGGATGCTGCTGACATCCTGCCTAACGAGAAGGTGCAGATTGTGGATAATACCAATGGGGCAAGAATAGAGACATACGCAATACCTGGCGAAAGGGGTAGCGGGGTCATCTGTCTGAATGGTGCTGCCGCCCATTTGTTTAATGTCGGGGACATTGTTATCATTATGGCTTATACATGGATGGAACGAGAGGATGCTTTGAAATTCAAACCGAAAGTGATTTTTCCTGTAAAAAACAAATTAGTATGATTATAAAAGAAGGATGCCCAACGGACATCCTTCTTTCTTGAAAGCTCAGTTATTTTATTCGAACAGTTTGTTGAAATCATCGAGGGCTATCTCAGTCTCGGTAATCTTGCAAGCGTTGCGCATAATTTCGACAACTTTCTCCTCGATTACCTTTTCAGCAATGTTACGGACAGTTTCTTCCTTCTTCATATACTCCTTTGTGTAGTTGTCAAGGATGTCGTCTGGAATTTCGGTCATGCCATATTGTGCGAACTGCATACGTGCCATACGACGGGCAAATGCCTGGATGTCGCCATCCTCGATTTTTATGTCGTTAGCCTTGGCAACGCGATTCTTGAATATGTACCATTTGAGGTCTTCCATCATGGAAGGGAAATCCTTGTCAACCTGCTCCTGAGTCATCTTTTCGTTAGTGGCTAGCAACCAGCGGCGGAGGAAATCTTCTGGGTAAGTGAGCTTGCTCATCTTCTTTACTGCAAGTGCCTTTGCATCAAGACCGAGTTTGTAGTCTGCATCTTCCTTGTAGTTCATGCGAATGCCATCAGCAACTTTCTTGCGAAACTCGTCCAAGGATTTAACAGTGTCTTTGCCATATACCTTGTCGAAGAGCTCTTGGTTAATTTCAGAAGGCTCATAGTGGACAATCTGTTTGATGTTCAGTTCGAAATCAGCATCCATATTTGCAGCCTCTTCCTTTGTGATGTGGAGCATTGAACTGAGTTCTACATCGCTCTGGTATGCCTTCTTAGGGTTGAAGCGTACATTGCCATCTTTCTTTGCTCCTTCAAGAAGTTTGCGTTGTTCCTCATCCTTGATATAGTCAGCAGCCATAGTTGTCTCCTCAACGAAGATTCCACCCTCTACAGGTTTGCCTTCAGCATCAAGCTGGCGCATAGAACCCTTGATCATGTCTTTTCCGTGAGCTTCCTCGACATCCTTGTAGTTTCCGAAACGCCCAGCGTAGTTATTGACCTGGTTGTCTATCATCTCGTCAGTAATTGTGATGTTATAGACGGTGAGGTTGTCACGCTTGTTGAGCTGTGGCTCGTATTCAGGTGCTATACCAAGGTCAAACTTGAAGTTGAAAGACTTGTCGTTGTCGAAATCAACCTGCTGTTGATCGTCAACAGGAAGAGGTTCACCGAGGATATCAATGTTATTCTCGCGGATGTAGTTGTAGATTGCCTCCTGCAGAGTGCGGTTGAGTTCGTCAGCCTTTACACCACGGCCATACATCTTTTTAATCATTCCGAGAGGTGCCATTCCAGGACGAAAACCAGGAATATTTGCTTTGCGGCGGTACTCGCGGAGTGCCTTCTCGACCTTCTCAGCGTAGTCAGATTCCTCAATAGTGATAGTGACCTGAGCGTTGTTAACGTCGATGTCGTTACGTAAAATGTTCATAATGAATTTATTGTATTTATTGTTTTATTATTTGTCGCAACTCTGCATGGAGAGTGCAAAGGTACTATAAATATTTGAAATGGTGGCAATAATTTTACTATTTTTTTTGTCTGATTTTTCTTGCGGGAATCGTAAAAAAATCGTACCTTTGCAAGTTCAAAAAAACATAGTATTTAAGAAAGTTTTAGTGATGAAAAAAGAAAACACATTAGGCTCAAGGATGAGGCATCCAGAAGGCTTTAAGTTGAATCAGAAAAGCAGTTTCGCATGTGCAGACCGTCAAAGAAGATGTGCAAGCAATGGGAGGAAAAGACAGTTAGGCGCAAGTGATGGAAGACGGATGTTTGGAGCAAATGATGCTTTCGCAACAAGAAACTTCAGAAAAAGATTCAACGAAGTGGAATCTATTAATTTCAGAGGTGAGAACAACTCTAAAGCGGAAGGAAGATATACAATCGAAAATAAATTTGGTGGAGAAGGCAAATTCAAAGCAGCAAATAAGAACGGAGGTTTTGACAACAAAAAATTCGGGACCTTCGACAGTAGCAAGCACGACAGGCATGAGCAACGCAAGAAAATGAAAGAGAACACTACACCAAAACCAAATGAACAACGAAGGCCGGTGCAGCCATCATATAACAAGACACAATTCGTTGACTACTCAAAACCAATGAGATTGAATAGATTCCTGGCTAATGCAGGTGTTTGTTCAAGGCGTGAAGCTGACGATTTTATACGTGCAGGTGTGGTAACTGTCAATGGCCAAACAATCACTGAACTTGGCACAAGAGTTGTTCCTGCCGAAGATAAGGTAATGTTCCATGACCAACTAGTAAAGATTGAACGCAGGGTTTATATCCTGTTGAACAAGCCAAAGGATTATGTTACTACAGCTGACGATCCACACGCAAAGCAGACTGTGATGGATCTTGTGAAAGGAGCTTGCTCTGAGAGACTTTATCCTGTCGGCAGGCTGGATAGAAACACGACGGGTGTGCTGTTGTTGACAAATGATGGCGAATTGACAGCAAAGTTGACTCACCCAAGTTTTAATAAGAAGAAAGTTTATCAAGTGACGTTGGACAAAGATGTCTCTGATGATGATGTTCAAAAGATTACCACGGGAATAACACTTGAGGATGGTGATATCAAGGTGGATGAGTTCGGTTTCGTAAAAGAGGGTGACCGTAAGACTGTTGGAGTTGAAATTCATTCCGGCCGCAACAGAATCGTGCGTCGCATCTTCGAATCGCTTGGTTACAGGGTTGTAAGGCTTGACCGTGTATTTTTTGCAGGACTTACAAAGAAGAACTTGCCACGCGGCAAATGGAGATTTCTCAGCGAGAAAGAAGTTGTCTTCTTGAAGATGAATGCTAACAATCCTTACGATATATGACACTATATCCATTGAAATTCAAGCCGCTTTTGCGTGAGAAGGTCTGGGGCGGAGAACGTATCAAGAACATTTATCGACATGACAAACCGAAAATGGAACATGTTGGTGAGTCTTGGGATGTTGTGGCCTTGAATGAGGATGACGATAGTGAGGTCATCAATGGATTTTTGGCAGAGAATACCCTGTCAGAACTTATAGAGGTTTATATGGGAGACCTTGTTGGAGACAGGGTATATGAAAAATATGGAAATGAGTTTCCTTTGATAATCAAAGTGATAGATGCGGCAAGCAAACTGTCGGTGCAGGTTCATCCGGATGATGCAATGGCAGAACGTAAAGGTGAGATTTGCGGTAAGGAAGAAATGTGGTACGTTTTGGAGGCAGAACCAGGATCATCAGTGTCGTTGGGATTTAATCAAGAAGTGATGCCAGAGCAAGTTAGACGTATGAGTATTGAGGGAACTATCGATAAGGCGATGCGGCAATTCGATGTGAAGAAAGGTGACGTGTTCCATATACCGCCAGGCACTGTGCATGCGATAGGCAATGGCTGTCTGATTCTGGAAATACAGCAGGCGTCGGACATCACATACAGATTGTATGATTACGGAAGAGATAGAAAACTTCATCTGGATGAAGCAGTCGAAGCAATAGACTATGAACACTGGCAGGGTAGAAAAGTTGGCGTGCAGCCAAAACTGAACGAGGATGTCAACCTTGTGAAAAGCGACAAATTTGTTGTTAATATCATAGAGATAGACAAGGCAAAAGAGTATGAACTTGCAGAGGTGGATTCATTCGTGATAATGACATGCGTTGAAGGTCATGTGACAGTGAAATGGGATGAAGACTACCTTACATTAGTGGATGGAGAGACACTTATGGTGCCAGCAGAGGTAGATAGCTTGATGCTGATACCAACAGTAAAATCGAGAATATTAGAAACTTATATAGAATTATGATTGTTGATGAAAATGTGATTGCTAAGGCAGAAGAATGGCTGAATGGCCCGTATGACGAAGAGACAAAGGCAGGTGTGAGAAAATTGATTGAGATTGAAGACAAGACAGAATTGGTCGAGTCGTTCTACCGCAATCTTGAGTTCGGCACAGGAGGCTTGAGAGGTATTATGGGTGTTGGCTCCAACAGAATGAATATTTATACTGTTGGTGCGGCTACACAGGGACTTAGCAACTACCTGAATCGCGAGTTTAAGCAAAAGGAGCAGATTTCTGTGGTTGTGGGGCACGACTGTAGAAACAACAGCAGGCTGTTTGCAGAGACTGTTGCCAATATTTTCTCGGCCAATGGAATTAAAGTTTATCTGTTCGAAGACCTCAGACCAACACCTGAGATATCGTATGCAATCAGATATTTAGGATGCCAGAGTGGTGTCATAATTACAGCATCACACAATCCAAAAGAGTATAACGGTTACAAAGCATATTGGGAAGACGGAGCACAGATTGTTGCTCCGCATGATGTCAACA
This sequence comes from Candidatus Aphodosoma sp., assembly GCA_045600865.1. Taxonomy (GTDB): domain Bacteria; phylum Bacteroidota; class Bacteroidia; order Bacteroidales; family Paludibacteraceae; genus Aphodosoma. The sequence continues at coordinate 22,980 of JAZRYS010000268.1, read as the reverse complement.
TTATAAAAGAGGTCTCAAAGATAAAATCGCCAGCAGAAGTGAGATTCGAGCCGCGTCAAGATCTCATCCAGATAATAGGAGAAGGTGTTGATGCAATGTATCTTGAGCAGGTCAGAACTGTATCAATGACACCTAAGGCAATCGCTCAGAATCCTGATATAAAGATAGTCTATACTCCAATACATGGCACTGGAATCACACTAATACCACGTTGCCTCAAGGAAATGGGTTTCACGAACGTCACAGTGGTTGAGGAACAGGCTGTCATAAGTGGTGATTTTCCGACAGTGGTTTCTCCTAATCCAGAAGAGCCTGCGGCACTCGATATGGCGATAAAGAAAGCACGTGAGATAGATGCAGACATAGTGATGGCTTCTGACCCTGATGCCGATAGAATGGGTATTGCGGTAAAGAACGGACAGGGAGAATGGACACTTGTTACAGGAAACCAGACTGCCATGATGTTTACACATTATATATTAGTCCGTCGTACAGAGAAAAAGTTGATGACAAAGAGAGACTTTATGGTCAAGACTATTGTCACGACTGAGATGATTCGCAAAATTTGCAAGTCTTTTGGCACGGAACTTGTGGATTGTTACACTGGTTTCAAGTGGATTGCTTCTGAAGTACGTGCCCGCGAGGGGAAATGGAATTACATAGGTGGAGGAGAAGAGAGCTATGGATACATGCCAATGGATTTTGTGAGAGACAAGGACTCAGTCATTTGTTGTGCCCTGATGGCGGAGATTGCTGCATGGACAAAGATGAAGGGCATGAGCGTATATGATTACCTGATGTCTATTTATTTAGAATATGGTTTTAGCAAGGAGAAAGGTATTTCTGTAGTGAAGAAGGGAAAGTCCGGAGCAGAGGAGATACAGATTATGATGAAGAATTACCGCAGTTGCCCACCACAGGTGCTTGCTGGTTCCAGGGTTGTGAGAGTGAAAGATTATCAATTGCTTATGGAACTTAACCTGCTTACAGGAGCAAGAACACCTATCGATTTCAGCACTACATCCAATGTTCTGCAATATTTCACCGAAGATGGAACAAAAGTATCTGTCAGACCGTCAGGCACTGAGCCGAAGATTAAATATTACATCGAAGTTCAGATGGAGATGAAGAACGTTGAAGAATACGGAGAGTGCGAACGTAAGGCTGAGGCCAAAATGTCTGAGGTGATGAAGGCATTTTGATGCAATTATATTCTGATTGCGCTGTTCTTGGGATTGGAAAATTCTACAATTTATTATTTTAACCGAGGCTACATCCCGATTTCAATGGCGGGCTGCGTCTCTCGTTAGAGAGATAGTCATCCTTGTGATGGTCAGCAGATTACAAAGAGCGGGACCCTCAAATCCTGTTTTTTAGGAATTTTTTCTCAACGATAGGCAGCGCAATCTTTTTTATTATGATTTGATGCTATGAAAAGAAGTCAGATAGAATTGGCAAGGCTGTTGTACAAGCCAAAATTGCCAGTGTCAATGAGAAACGGTGTCACCCTGAAAGAAGGTGAAAAGACTGAATCAGTTGCAAATAACGAGGAGATGCAGCGTTTGTTCCCCAACACGTATGGGTTGCCATTCGTGACATTTGAGAGCGGTGAAGAGAAAAAATACCCTGAGATTAACGTGGGTGTAATATTATCTGGTGGTCAGGCAGCAGGTGGACATAATGTCATATCAGGACTTTATGATGGGTTGCAGCATTTCAATTCACGCAGCAGACTGTATGGTTTCTTGGGTGGACCTTCTGGATTGGTAAACCATGAATATGTCGAGATAGTCTCTGACATGGTGGATGAATGTCGCAACACTGGAGGTTTTGATATGATAGGTTCTGGCAGGACAAAGCTTGAAACTATCGAGCAGTTTGAAAGTGGACGAGAGATATGTCAGGAACTTGGCATATCTGCAATAGTTATAATCGGAGGTGACGATTCGAATACCAATGCCTGCATACTTGCCGAATATTATGAACAGAAAGGTTATGGAATACAGGTTATAGGCTGTCCAAAGACCATAGACGGTGACCTTAAGAATGAATATATTGAGACTTCATTCGGTTTTGATACTGCATGTAAGGTCTATTCAGAACTTATCGGTAATGTGCAGCGCGATGCCATATCTTCCAAGAAATATTGGCATTTCGTGAGGCTTATGGGACGTTCAGCATCGCATATTACTTTGGAATGTGCTTTGCAAACACACCCTAACGTGGCGTTGATAAGCGAGGAGGTTAAGGCGAAGAATATGTCTATTGACGATGTTGTCGAGGTGATAGTGGATGCTGTTGTGCAAAGAGGTAACGATGGCGCAAATTTTGGTGTCGTCGTTGTACCAGAAGGATTGATCGAATTCATTCCTGAGGTGAAGAAACTGATTGACGAGCTGAATGATGCGATGGCATCGAGCAGCGAATACAACCAGTTGCCTACTGACGAAGACAGACGATATTTCATAATGCAGTCTCTTTCTCGCGAGAGCAGGGACACATACTTGAAACTGCCTCTTAAGATTGCACGGCAGTTGACGTTGGACAGAGACCCTCACGGCAATGTGCAGGTGTCGTTGATAGAAACTGAGAAGTTGTTGATAGAGCTTGTGGGCAAACGACTTAAAGAACTTTCTGAACAAGGTGAGTTTAGGGGTAAGTTTGCTTCTGTTGCTCATTTCTTCGGCTATGAAGGCAGATGCTCATATCCAAGCAATTTCGATGCAGACTATTGCTATTCTCTCGGCTTCACTGCTTCTGCCTTGGTCGTTGAAGGAAAAACTGGTTATATGTCCAACATCCGTCATCTGACCGCTCCTGCTTCAGAATGGATAGCAGGTGGAGTGCCTTTGACGATGATGATGAATCTGGAGAAAAGAAATGGTGAGTTGAAACCAGTGATTCATAAATCGTTGGTGGATTTGAATGATAATCCGTTCAGATATTATGAGGCAAATAGAGCCAAATGGGCAGATAGTACGAACACGTATCTTTACCCGGGACCTATACAATATTATGGACCAGAGTTCATCTGTGATGCAACAACTGTGACACTCTCTCTGGAACATCCATATCATCATCAATGATTTTGTATAAAAAAATGTCTTAATCTTTGGTGGAATGAAATAAAAGTCGTAACTTTGCAAGCTGAAAAATTGCGGGCTCTTCACACGATATGAGGATACGTATTTTATTTATTATAGGGATGTTGGCAACATTGACAGCATGTTCGAGCTTCAACAAGATACAGAAGTCGGAAGATGCTGAAATGAAGTTACAGATGGGCAAAAACTACTTTCTCGAAAAGAAATACACCAAGAGTATTCAACTTTTCGAGTCAGTTGTTCCGTCCTTTAGGGGTATGGCTCAGGCAGAGGATTTGTTGTTTCTGCTTGCATGTTCATACATGCAAACTAAGGATTATATATCTGCTACTGAATATTTTGATACATACCTGAGAAGTTTTCCTAAAGGTAAGTATGCTGAGGATTCCCATTTTCTCATAGCTTATTGCTACTATTTGGATTCTCCAGATGTCCGACTTGACCAGACTGCCACTGAAAATGCAATATATGCTTTCAGCGAATACATAGAACTATATCCTGCAGGTAGTCATGTTGATGATAGTTTCAAATACATCAACGACATGGAAAACAAACTGGCCTATAAGGAGTACCTTGCAGCTGAACTTTACTACAACTTGGGATTGTATGGAGGAAACAACTACAGGGCTTGTGTTGTGACATCTGAGAATCTGCTGAAAGAGTATCCCGACTGTCCATACAGGGAGCAAACGGTATTCTTGATACTGAAATCCAAATACAAAGAGGCAGTACTTTCGGTTGAAGACAAAAAGTACGACAGATACAGCGAAGTGGTTGACGAATATTACCGCTATGCGAACGAGTTTCCTAACGGGAAATTCATAAAAGATGCCAACAAGATGATGAAAGATGCAAGGAAAGTAGTTGGCACAGAAGATAATAATTAGAAAAACTGATATAACAATGGTAAGAAAATCTAATGCACCTACCAACACCCAGACTCGTGACATGAACGCATTGTGCGAGCCTGTTGGAAACGTTTATGAGACAGTTAGAATCATCGCTAAACGTGCTAACCAGATTAACACGGAGATGAAACATGAATTGGATAAAAAGTTGGCTGATTTTGCTTCAACAACCGATAATCTCGAAGAGGTCTTTGATAACAGAGAACAGGTTGAAATCTCTCGTTACTACGAACAGTTGCCAAAGCCAACACTTCAGGCTATCAAAGAGTTTGAGGATAACCAAATATATTGGAAGAACCCATTGGATATGTGATTATGGAACTCACAGAACAAGAACAATATCGTCGTCAGTCGTTGGAAACACTGCGCCAGATGGGTATAAACCCATATCCTGCTGCAATGTATCCTACAGATGCTTTCTCTAACGAGATAAGGGAGAGCTTTGACGATGACGCAGAGCCACGTCAGGTTTGTGTAGCAGGCCGTATGATGAGCAGACGTGTGATGGGTAAGGCGTCATTTGTAGAGTTGCAGGATTCTAAAGGCCGTATCCAAGTTTATATATCACGTGACGACATCGATACTGATGCTCAGCCAGAAATGTATAATGTAGTTTTCAAGAAACTTCTAGACATAGGCGACTTTATTGGTGTCCGTGGAGAGGTGTTCCGCACAAAGACTGGCGAAATATCAGTGCATTGTAAGGAACTCACAGTGCTGAGCAAGGCTCTGCGCCCTTTGCCAATCGTGAAGTATAAGGATGGCGTTGCATACGATGCTTTTGATGACCCAGAGCAGCGTTATCGTCAGCGTTATGTTGACTTGGTGGTAAATGATGGCATTAAGGAGATATTCCTCAAACGTACCAAGACATATACCTCCATGCGCGAGTTCTTCAACTCATTCGGTTATACTGAGGTTGAGACTCCTATCCTGCAGGCTATACCTGGTGGAGCGTCTGCACGCCCATTCATCACACATCATAATGCATTGAACATTCCGCTGTATTTGCGTATTGCGGATGAACTTTATCTGAAACGACTTATTGTCGGAGGTTTCGAAGGCGTATATGAGTTCTCGAAGAATTTCCGTAATGAGGGAATGGATCGTACACACAACCCTGAATTCACATGCATGGAGATTTATGTGGCCTATAAAGACTACAACTGGATGATGGATTTTACGGAGAACATGATTCGCAAGATTTGCATGGATGTCAACGGCACTACCGAGGTTAAGGTCGGAGATAACGTGATAGATTTCGGTCCTAAGTTCACTCGCGTTACAATGCTTGATTCTATCAAGTTCTTCACGGGTCATGACCTTACAGGCATGAACGAGGATCAGATACGTGAGGTGTGCAAGGAGTTGAATATGGAGGTGAATGAGACTATGGGTAAGGGCAAACTCATTGACGAGATATTCGGTGAGTTCTGCGAGGGTAATTATATCCAGCCGACATTCATCATCGACTATCCAAAAGAGATGTCTCCTCTGTGTAAGCGTCATCGCAATAATCCTGATTTGACGGAACGTTTTGAACTCATGGTCAATGGAAAGGAACTTGCCAACGCATATTCTGAGCTTAACGACCCTATAGACCAACTTGAGCGTTTCCGTGAGCAAATGCGACTTAGCGAAAAGGGTGACGATGAGGCTATGATTATTGACATGGATTATGTCCGCGCAATGGAATATGGTATGCCTCCTATCTCTGGCATGGGTATAGGCATGGATCGTCTTGTGATGCTTATGACTGGTCAGCAGGCTATTCAGGAGGTTCTTTTCTTCCCTCAGATGAAACCTGAGAAGAAAATCGTCAAAGATACGCCTGAGAAGTTCGTCGAGGCAGGTGTTCCTGCTGAGTGGGTTGAAGTACTCCAGAAGACCGGATATGATATGGTTTCAAAAATTAAGGGCGCAAACTTCAACAAATTGCATCAGGATATCTGTGGATATAACAAGAAAAACAAACTTGGCCTTACGAATCCTTCCAAAGAGGATGTTGAGGGCTGGTGTAAATGATTACGACTATGAAAAAGAAAGTATTTGTAGGATTTGCCGTAGTGCTTATTGCTCTCACTATGGTTTCTTGTGAAGCAATTAAAAGTGCGTTTCAACTTAAGAATTGCCAATACTCCTATAATTCAATCACAGGAATTAAGGTGGCAGGAATAGATTGCAGTAGTACAAGTTCTATGTTGCAACTTTCTAATTTGACCAAGATTGCCAATCTGATCGCAGGAAATTTCAGTTCACTGCCTCTTGAAATGACGGTCAATGTCAATGTGAAAAACCCTGGCGAAGTGGCAGCGGGCATTTCAAACGTGAAGTATGATGTTGCAATTGATGAACTGAATATTGCCTCGGGCGATTTGCAGAAGGCTTTCCGGGTAGAACCAGGTAAGATAGCAGTACTTCCAGTAGGCATAAAAACAGACCTTGCAAATTTGCTTAATGCCGACAACCGTGCGCAAGTTGTCAACATAGTCAAGAATTTTGCAGGTATTAATGATAAGGCATCAACAGTTAAATTGAAATTACGCCCAACTATTTCGCGTGGCAATAGTGGTAGTGGTATTACTTTGCCTGCAATACCTGTTACATTCTCGTACAACGGTAAGAAAAATAAGTGATGGATTGGGGGCGACTGATAACTACCAAACGGTTTGGCATGGAGAATTTCTATGCCGGCAATCATGATAGTCGCACTGAATTTCAGCGTGACTATGACCGTTTGATATTTTCACCGCCTTTCCGCCGTTTACAGAACAAGACTCAGGTCTTTCCTTTACCTGGAAGTGTATTTGTACATAATAGGCTTACACACAGTCTTGAAGTCTCTTGCATAGGCCGTTCCATCGCCAATATCGTTGGCGTGGAACTGTCAAAACGCCATCCAGAGAATGCTCATCTGTTCACTGAGATAGGAACGATTGTGGCAACAGCCTGTCTGGCACACGATATGGGCAATCCCCCATTTGGTCATTCTGGAGAAAATGCAATTGGTACATTCTTCTCTGAACGTAAAGGTCAGGAATATAAGGAGAGGCTTGCAATCAAGGATGAAGAATGGCGTGACCTTGAGATGTTCGAGGGTAACGCCAATACTTTCAGATTGTTGACTCATACTTTCGAAGGCCGTAGAGCGGGAGGTTTTGTTTTTACATACCCTACTTTGGCCTCAATTGTAAAATATCCATATCAATCAATATATGCCGACTCTGGGAAACAGAAGTTCGGCTTTTTTGTCTCTGACAAGCCATCTTACGACCGCATTGCAGAAGATATGGGTATAGTGCGCAATTCGTTTCACCAGGAACGTTACGCCCGTTATCCATTGGTGTATATAGTTGAGGCAGCTGATGATATCTGTTACGAACTGATGGACATTGAGGATGCTTTCAAACTCAAGATAATTTCTTACGATGATACAGTCTCTCTCTTGATGGGATATTTGGATGAGACAAAGCGCAATAGGGCTCAGATGATATTCGGCAAAGTGGAAGACAGAAACGAACGCATAGCATATCTGCGTAGCACTGTCATGGGACTTCTGGTGAATGCAACGAGCCAAGCCTTTATTAACCATGAAGAAGAGATACTTTCAGGTAGTTTCCAAGGATCGTTGCTTGATTGTGTCACAGGCGATTTGCGTAAGCAATATGAAGTGTGTGCAGAGTTTTCAGCCAAGCACATCTATCGTTCTCAAATGGTTGTCGATATAGAACTGGCAGGTTACAAGATAATATCTGAACTGCTGGAATTGATTATGGCGGCTGTCTTTGAACCTGACAAATCTTATTCGCGTCTCTTTCTTGACCGCATACCTCAGCAGTATGCAGTGCGTGCAGAGAATGATTATCTCCGTGTGCAGAGTGTGTTGGACTACATAAGCGGAATGACGGATGTATATGCCCTTGACCTCTATTCAAAAATTAACGGTATGAGCTTGCCTCGTATATGATAGATTATAAAAAACACTTAATTATAAAACAAATGGACAATAAGAAAAGAGTCTATACCTTTGGCAATGGATGCGCTGAAGGTAAAGCAGATATGAGAAATCTGCTTGGCGGTAAGGGCGCGAACCTTGCCGAGATGAACCTTATTGGAGTGCCAGTGCCTCCAGGATTCACAATCACTACTGATGTATGTAATGAGTATTTCCAGCTTGGTAAAGATGAGGTAGTGAAATTGCTCAAGAATGATGTTGATGCTGCTTTGAAACATGTCGAAGAGTTGATGAACTCTAAGTTCGGTGACGTAAAGAATCCGTTGCTTGTTTCTGTACGTTCAGGTGCGCGTGCTTCAATGCCAGGTATGATGGATACAATCCTCAACCTTGGTTTGAACGACCAGGTAGTTGAAGGTTTGATTAAGAAAACAAACAACCCTCGTTTCGTTTGGGATTCATATCGCCGTTTCGTTCAGATGTATGGTGATGTCGTTCTCGGACTCAAACCAGTGAACAAGACAGACATTGATCCATTCGAGGCTATCATAGAGGATGTCAAGAAGGCAAGAGGTATCGAGAAAGACCTCGAACTCACAGTTGACGACCTCAAGGAACTCGTCAAGCGTTTCAAGGCTGCTATTCTCAAGCAGACTGGCAAAAACTTCCCAGACGATGTTTACGAGCAGTTGTGGGGTGCTATCTGCGCTGTATTCGATTCTTGGATGAACGAGCGTGCTATCCTCTATCGTAAGATGGAAGGAATCCCTGCAGAGTGGGGTACTGCTGTCAGCGTAATGGCAATGGTATTCGGTAACATGGGCAATACTTCTGCAACAGGTGTATGCTTCAGCCGTAATGCAGCAACAGGTGAGGATCTCTTCAACGGTGAGTACCTCATCAACGCTCAGGGCGAGGATGTCGTTGCAGGTATCCGCACACCTCAGCAGATTACAAAGGAAGGTTCACAGCGTTGGGCACGTCTTGCCGGTGTAAGCGAGGAAGAGCGTCTTGCTAAATATCCATCTATGGAAGAGTCAATGCCTGAGATTTACAAAGAACTCAACTCAATCCAGACAAAACTCGAAAATCACTATCGTGATATGCAGGATATGGAGTTTACCGTACAAGAGGGCAAACTCTGGTTTCTTCAGACACGTAATGGTAAGCGTACAGGTGCGGCAATGGTCAAGATTGCAATGGATATGCTCCGTCAGGGTATGATTACTGAGCAGGAAGCTGTCATGCGCGTTGAGCCAAACAAACTTGACGAACTTCTTCACCCAATATTCGACAAGGAAGCTCAGGCAAAGGCACGAGTTCTCACAAAAGGTCTTGCGGCCAGTCCAGGTGCTGCTTGCGGTAAGGTTGTCTTCAGTGCGGACGATGCAGCTGCTTGGGCTGCCCGCAAGGAGAAAGTAATCATGGTACGTATCGAGACTTCTCCAGAAGACCTCGAAGGTATGAATGTTGCACAAGGTATATTGACTAAGCGTGGAGGTATGACATCTCACGCAGCAGTTGTTGCACGTGGTATGGGTAAGTGCTGCGTATCAGGTGCAGGTGACCTGGTAATTGATTATAAGGCAAAGACAATCAAGATTGCCGGTGAGACTATCAAGGAGGGTGACTACATCTCTATCAACGGTTCAACTGGCGAAGTTTATCTCGGACTTGTTGCTACCAAGGATGCAGAACTTGACAAGGACTTCTCAGATTTGATGGCTCTTGCCGACAAATATACACGTCTGAAAGTCCGCACAAATGCTGATACTCCACGTGATGCACAGACAGCACGCAACTTCGGTGCTATCGGTATTGGTCTCTGCCGTACAGAGCACATGTTCTTCGAGGGCGAGAAAATTCGTGCTATGCGTGAGATGATTCTTGCTGAGACAGAGACTGGCCGTCGCGTTGCTTTGAAGAAGATTCTGCCATATCAGCAGGAAGACTTCCGTGGCATCTTCAAGGCTATGGCTGGTTGTCCTGTTACAGTACGTCTTCTAGACCCACCTTTGCACGAATTTGTTCCTCACGAGGAGCGTGAGCAGCGTGAGTTGGCTGAGATCATGGGCGTTTCTTACGACTATATTCGCAACCGCGTGAACTCATTGCACGAGGCAAATCCAATGCTTGGCCATCGTGGATGTCGTCTTGGCAATACATATCCAGAAATCACTGAGATGCAGACACGTGCAATCCTTGGTGCTGTTCTCGACCTCAAGGCAGAGGGTGTTTATGCAATTCCTGAGATTATGGTGCCTCTGACAGGTATCCTCTACGAGTTTGCAAACCAGAAGAAGGTAATCCTCGAAACAGCCGAGAAACTCTTTGCAGAGCGTAAGGATAGGGTAGAGTTCAAAGTTGGTACAATGATTGAGATTCCACGTGCTGCCCTTACGGCAAACCGCATTGCAACAGAGGCAGAGTTCTTCTCATTCGGTACTAACGACTTGACTCAGATGACATTCGGTTACTCACGTGATGACATCGCTTCATTTTTGCCAACATATCTTGATAAAAAGATTCTGAAGAATGACCCATTCCGCGTACTCGACCAGAATGGTGTTGGCCAGCTCGTTCAGATGGCAACAGAGAAGGGCCGCTCAGTACGTCCAGACCTGAAGTGCGGTATCTGCGGTGAGCATGGTGGTGAGCCATCATCTGTTGATTTCTGCCATCGTGTAGGCCTCGACTATGTCAGCTGCTCTCCATTCCGTGTTCCAATCGCACGCCTTGCTGCAGCACAGGCTGCTATCCGTAACGGAAAGTAATACTTCTATTACATATTCTTTTAAAGCCCTCGACCTCTCAGTCGGGGGCTTTTTGTTATCTCGTTCAAAAATAATTGCAAAACCATTTGCGTAAAACAAAAAATTGTCGTAAATTTGCAGGCTGATTATTATATTGCGATATTTTATGCTGATAGACAATATTCGTGACTACGACAACATCAAAACCATTGATACAACAAGCACTGGTCATGCCATCATATCGCTGATGGGTAAGGATAATAGGCGTGAGGGCAATCTTGATGTTGTGACAGGCTTTTTCACTATTAAAGGACTGAATTTCATCAAAGAGGTGATGGCGGACAACACAAAATTCCGCTTTGTCCTCTCCAAGATTGCCGGTCGTTCGCCTGAGGACGAGGGTAAATGTGCCATCGACCTTTTGTCGGACGACAATGGCATAAAGTCAATGCTTTCGTTAAGTGATGATGCACAGAAGGCCATTGACTTTTTGAGTCAGGACGATGTTGCCATTCGTGCTATAACCAAGGCATTCTGCCATGCAAAATCATATATCTTTACGGATAATAACGAGTCATCTTTCGATAGTTATATTACAGGTTCGTCTAATCTTACTGAAGCTGGCCTTGGCTTAGTGAAGTCGTCGAATGTAGAACTGAATGTTGCCGAGACTGGTCATTCAACAACGTTTGTCTCTCATCAGAAATGGTTTGACGAACTTTGGAAAGGAATTAAGGACAACGAACTTATCCCTTCTGATCCTGAGAATCCTAAATCAGAGAAAATTACGGTAAAGCAATATTTCATCAACCTGATAGCAGACACCATTCTCAGGAAATACACCCCGGAGGAGATTTACTACAAAATCCTTTTCGAGTATTTCAAGTCTGAGATTGACATCGAGTCGCCTGAGATGCGCAAGGATATTGACCTCCTTCAGAATACAGTCATTTACAAGGACACCCTCTTTGACTACCAGCAGAAAGGAGTGATTTCTCTAATTCAGATGCTTGAGAAATACAATGGTGCAATATTGGCAGATGCTGTAGGTCTTGGAAAGACTTTCTCGGCACTTGCGGTTATGTGGTATTTCCAGAATAAAGGTTATACAGTCGCTGTTTTCTGCCCTAAGAAACTTCAGCAGAACTGGGAACAGTATCAAGAGTTTGCAGGTTCGCGTTTCGAGAACGACCGTCTGCGGTTCATAGTCAATTTCCATACAGACCTTCAGGATAACCGTCTTGCGAGCAAAGAGAAGGGTAGTCTCTCTTATCTCAAGAGTCAGAACAAGTTGCTTGTGGTTGTTGACGAAAGTCACAACCTGCGCAACGACAAGTCGCAACGCTACGAAATGCTTCTCAAACAGATTATTGCCGACCGTGACGACAAGCGTATTGTCAAAGTTCTGCAACTCTCCGCCACACCTATAAACAACCGTCTGACGGATGTACGCAACCAGTTCAATCTCATAGGCCATGGCCGTGAAAATGCTTTCGACGAGGAGTTTGACGTGGAATCTCTGACGACACTGTTCAAAAACGCACAGACAAAATATACTGATTGGACAGAGCAGCCTGACCGTACAATAGGTGGACTAATCAGTAAACTCCCGACGAGGTTTTTCAACCTCACAGACCGTCTTATCGTTGCGCGAACACGTAAGATGGTAGAACAGACAACCAAGAGCAACCTCGGTTTTCCTAAGCAGAAAGAGCCTGTCAACATATACAAGGGCATCAGCGAACTTGGCAACTACCATGGTTTCAACGAGATTTACGATGCCCTACTATCGTCAAACCTTACTGCATACAAACCAAGTATGTATATGGGCAACACCAATTCAAAGGACTGGCAGGATGATTCATTCCGTGAGGCATCACTTGTCAAGATGATGGCTACACTTTTTACCAAGCGTCTTGAAAGCAGTTGGTTTGCCTGTTTCACAACAGTTGAGAAGGTGCTGAATGTGCACAAGGAGACATTGAGGCGTGTTGAGAATTTCATAAATCTTGGACAAAATCCTACAATCACCATCCAGACAAATGATATTGCCGACGATGAAAACGAAGAGTACGAGGAGATTAAGACTTCTCTTGACAAAGGTCGCATAGACCTTTCAAAGATGAAAGAGATTATGAGGTTCAAGTCTGACCTTGAACATGATGTTAGGGCACTTCAGGCGTTCTATGACAACATATTGCTTTTCAAACAGCAGTTTGAGTCTGGTGTAAGGAAAGACGAAAAACTTGAAGAACTGAGACGTATTGTACTCGACAAGCAAAAACAGGAGAACCGCAAATTGGTCATCTTCACTGCTTTCAGCGATACTGCCAAATATCTATATAATCAGCTTTCAAAAGATGCAGCACTCAAGGCAAGGATGGCATGTGTCTCTGGCAGCATCACCTATACACCTGAAGGCACTACTGCCAAGTTCGGACAGGTGCTTCAGCGTTTCGCCCCAATGAGCAAGCTTTATAAGGAAAAGAAATGGGATGACCATTATGTCCGTATGAACGACAGTTTTTATGAAAAACATTATGATGCTGAACGTCAGAAATGGAATGTGTCGTTCGATGAATGGAAATCCCTTCTGCCTGACATCAGCCCTGAGACTCACGCTCTTGTCTGCAGCGAGATAGATATACTTATTGCAACAGACTGTCTCTCCGAGGGTCAGAACCTTCAGGATGCAGACCTTGTGGTCAATTACGACATTCACTGGAATCCTGTGCGTCTCATTCAACGTTTTGGACGTATCGACCGTATAGGCTCTGAGAACAAGGAGATTGGCAGCGTCAACTTCTGGCCAGCAACTGATTATGATGAGGTGTTGAACCTTGCCAAGCGCATCAATGACCGTATGGTTGCTATGGCTATTGTGGGTGCAGAGACGCTTGACGTCAACCAGAAGATAAAAGAGATGATGTCCGACAACCCTATCATCGACGAGAACACAAAGAAACTGCTTGAGCAGATGAAGAAGAACATCAGCGATATAGAGCAACCTCAGACAGTCACTCTTGCCAACCTTTCGCTTGAGACTTTCCGTCAGGATTTGATGGAGTTCCTCAACAGTCGCAAGGATTTTTTCCTCTCCATGCCTATTGGTGCATTCTCTGGTTTCAAGATAGAGTCAGATCTCTTCGAGGATATTCCCGAAAGTCTTGTCGCACTTGTCGGGTATCCTCATCGCAAGGCACACGAACGTGACCGCAGGTACGAGAATCTCTATCTGATTTGCCAGCCTGTTGACCGTAACGCACATACGACGACTATCGAGGAGGTCAACATAGCTCAGACTCTTGATTTTCTTCGCAACAATAAGATGCAGCCTACTTTCCTGCCAGAATGGATTGAACATCCAGACCAACAGAAAGTTGAAAAACTTTCCAACATAATAAAGGATTGGATGAGCGAGAAGGTTCCACGTCAGGCAACGCAGAACATCAAGAATCTTCTGCAGCGAAAGACAGTGGCTTCAAAAGACAATGAAGCGAAAGACCAGCTTCTCGAAAAGAAATTCCAACTTGACAACTTCGACCTCATAGCTTGGGAATATGTGACAAAATTATAACTTTATGACATTTGAAGAATTAAAACATATACTTTTGATAGACGAAAATTCTATGATAGAGCATAAAGTCACGATTGACAATTTGTCTCTTCCAGAGTTGGTGAAACTTTATCATGAATTGGGGATAGCTACCCAGATTGACTACGACAAGTTCTACCTATATTCCATAATTACCCACTCAACGGCTATCGAGGGAAGTACTGTCACGGAATTGGAAAATCAATTGCTATTTGATGAGGGAATCACATCAAAGGGACGAACCCTTAACGAGCAGATGATGAACCTTGACCTTAAAGCGGCATACGAATGGGGCATGAAGCAAATCAAGACTCATCCGGATATTACAACTGCTTTCCTTTGCTCACTTGCCTCTAAGGTGATGGAACATACAGGCAACGAATACAATACCCTCAATGGTTCTTTTTCGGCAGCAAAAGGTGAATTGCGTCTTTTGAATGTAACTGCTGGCGCAGGTGGCAAGTCTTACCTGAATTTTCAGAAAGTGCCAACTTCAATTGAAAAGTTTTGCAATGAACTAAATATTAGAAGGCACAAAGTCAATGTGACTGACATTCAGGCAATATATGCACTCAGTTTCTGGGCGCATTACCATTTGGTCACTATACATCTATGGGCAGATGGCAATGGTCGTACCACCCGTCTGCTAATGAATCTCCTGTAGTTTGAATTTGGTGTACTGCCTATGAAGGTGACAAAAGAGGAAAAAGGTGACTACATACAGGCACTTATCGACTCTCGCGAACATGACAATGAAGCTGTTTTCATAGATGTCATGATGCACATGCAGGAGAGACACTTGCGACAAGAAATTATGACCTTCTGCCGTTCAATGCAGGAAGGAGGAGAAATAGCTACGCAGGTGGATAGAAAAGGTGGACAGAAAAACGATTCAGGTGGACAGAAAACCCGTGATGCCATTGTCTCTATGATACGGCAAGACATGAAAATCACCACCACACAGATGGCAAACAGGCTTGGAATCAACCGTAGTGCCGTCAGCAAACACCTCAAAGCCTTGCAGCAGGCAAACATCATTCGACGCATAGGTCCTGACAAAGGTGGCCATTGGGAGGTGGGCGATAAAAAGGAAAACGATAAACGTTAATGTTCAGTTCAAAAATAAATGCTAAACCCTTTGCGTAAAACAAAAAATTGTCGTAAATTTGCAGCTGAATAAATTTTAACTTGTTTTTTCTTGAAAACGATGGAAACAAACAATTTTGATCCATTAGTTGGTAAGATTCAATTAGAAAATCTTGAAATAGAAGAAAATAAAATTGCGCAATCACTGATTGCCAAATCTTCTACAATTTGGCAGACAGCGTCTGCTAAATTATTACCCGCTGATAATGAAATGGTTGAAATTAGGCAACACTGTCTGCCCAATTGACTGTAATCCAAAATTCAGATATTGCAGTGCAGACAGCACCACGTGAACCTTGTGACGGCATTCAGCGCAGTGCTGAAGGATGATGCAAAGACGTACGAAGAGTCTATAGAAGATGTCAACTTAAACATAACTTACACCCAACTTAAACCCCACCTGTCACATGATGATAAATTACTGCTTGATAGTATATTAGATAGCACTCTTTCTATCGCAGAAATTAAACTTAAACCCTTACTTAAACCCCTGTATGGAGACAAGTCAAATACGTTGATAAAGGTCAAAGTCATATATCCAATGATTAAGCTTGGCTTGGTGGCTCAGACTCATCCTGAGACCCCTCGTCATCCTCGTCAAAAATACTATCTGACAGACCTTGGCAAGGCTTTGCAAAAATATTTGAAAGAAAAACAATAACACAACTATGATAGATACACTGAAACTTTTCACAACGTCATCACTTTTCGATGCAACCTCTGCGTTGCTCGGCAAACTTAACATACGCTTCAACCGTCAGACGGCTGAGCCTATCAACGTTGCAGCCCTCTACGATGGCGCAATGCCGCAATATCTGACTAATGCGTTGCGACTTGTCGAACATACATATTTCATAGGTGTGGCAAACGACCTCTCGCTTGACACAGGCGAGAAGTCCGACAACACGATTGACGAAATCTCAGAGAAGATAGCAAATGGCGGCAGATACGACGGTATGTTCATCTTTGCATGTGATGCAGCGGCAGATGCCCACATCACACGCTCCGACATCTCTGCCCTCACACGAGCTTTCAACCGCATATCATACGCCAACCCTGTCATACTCATAATCCGTCAGGCAAACCTCATCTCGCTTTCAACTTGCGAGCGCATGACCTACACACAGGAGTGGCGCAAGAACTTCGGCGAGAAGCTTGGCAAGGTCAGCATCCTCCGCAATGTCGATTGCCTGAATCCTCATCGTGGGCATGTCAACATCATTGAATCTATCGGCGAAGAGAAGTTCCGCACATTCGATGGACTCTACAGCCACTGGAAAGAGAAATTCTCGAACGAACTGCTTACCAAGAAATTCTATTCAGAACTCAGCGACTGGTATGCCTGGGCAGTGCAGATTGCCAAATTCCCTAACGACCTCAGCACCAAGGTTGACGACCAGAAGTTCAACCATGAGTCGTGCATACGCCTTATCACACGCCTTATTTTCGTCTGGTTTCTCAAACAGAAGTACCTTATACCAAGAGAGTTGTTCGACGAGGCATATATCCGTGAGAACTTCATTGACGACTTTGACCCACATTCGCGCAACCACCTGTTGTATGATTCCGAGAAGAGCAAATATTACCGTTTGATACTCCAGAACCTCTTCTTTGCCATGCTCAACTGTCCTATTGTGGCAGAGGGCAAGACTACACCGAACAACCGTCGCTTCATGGTACACGACACATATCATGGCATTAACAAAGACCATAACATCAACAACATAATGCGTTATGAGTTGGAGTTTAAGGAAGGTGGTAACAGCAAGTTCCTACAGTTGGCAAACCAATATGTGCCTTTCCTCAACGGTGGTTTGTTCGATTGCCTTGACAACAAGAACACAGGCATCTATTACGACGGATTCTCCGAGAACCAGAAGTCGCTCGACTCTCTCTTCCTGCCTGACTATCTCTTTTTTGGCAGTGAGGTGGGCAATGGCATAGACCTCTCGCAATGGTATGGCGATGCAAAGAAAAGGAAAGTTTCTGCCCGTGGTATAATCGACATTCTCAACCGTTACAGCTTCACTGTCGAGGAGAATACGCCACTTGAGCAGGAGGTCAGTCTTGACCCTGAACTCTTGGGCAAGGTCTTCGAGAACCTGCTTGCAGCCTACAACCCCGAGACACAGACCTCTGCACGCAAGCAGACAGGCTCGTTCTACACCCCTCGTGAGATTGTGCAGTATATGGTTGACGAGAGTCTTGTTGCGCACCTCAAACGCAAATGTGGCGATGATGGCGAACAGCTCTACCGCTCGCTCGTCAGTTATTCTGCCGATGATGTCGCGATGGACGACTGTAGGCGCAAAAGCATTGTCGAGGCATTGTATGATTGCCGCATACTCGACCCAGCCTGTGGTTCAGGAGCCTTTCCTATGGGAGTGCTTCAGCAGATGGTGCATGTGCTGAAAAAAGTTGACCCTACCAACGACCTCTGGAACAAAAAGGTGGTTGACATTGCCACGGAGGAGGCACGTCAGGAGATGCTCAAGGCAACAGAGACCAAGGCACGTGAGCAGATTGAGGAAGAACGCAAGGCACGTCTTGCCGACATCGAGGAGGCTTTCAACAACGCCATCAACTATCCAGACTATGCCCGCAAACTGTTCCTCATCGAGCATTGCATTCATGGTGTTGACATTCAGCCTATAGCCATACAGATAAGCAAACTCCGCTTCTTCATATCATTGGTTGTTGACCAGAAACCCACCAACGACCCAAAGACCAACTTCGGCATACGTCCATTGCCAAACCTTGAGTCAAAGTTTGTCTCGGCAAACACCCTCATCCCGCTTGACCGCACGGAAAATCTCTTCACAAGCACAGACGAGATACGTGCCTACGAGAAACAACTCGAAGACCTCAGCCACCGCATCTTCCTCTCAAAACGCAATGCCGAAAAGACAAGGTTGCGTGAGAGAATGGATGCTGTCAGAATGAACATGGCTCAGACATTGGATAACAACGGCTTCTTGGGCAAAGATGGTTATAGCCAACTCGTCAACTGGAATATGTTCGACCAAAACTCATCTGCAACATTCTTTGACCCTGAATGGATGTTTGGGGTTAAGGAAGGGTTTGATATTGTTATTGGCAATCCGCCGTATATTCAATTGCAAAACGATAATGGTGAATTGGCACAACTTTATGAACATTGTGGTTATTCTACTTTTGCACGTACTGGTGATATATATTGTCTGTTCTATGAACGTGGATGGCAATTGTTAAAAGACAACAGTCATCTTTGTTTCATAACGTCGAACAAGTGGATGCGTGCTGGTTATGGAGAAAAAACCCGTGAGTTTTTTACTGACAAGGCTAATCCAGTGTTGTTGATAGATTTTGCAGGGATTAAGATATTTGAGAATGCAACTGTTGATACTAATATTTTGCTTTTATCAAAATCTAACAACAGACATGAAACATTATGTGCAGTAACAAGCAAACAAAATAATGATGGTGTTAGAAATTTGAGCGTTTTTGTTCAGCAGAATGGCACTATCTGTGATTTCTCAGGAAATGGCAGTTGGGTGATTCTTTCTCCTATAGAACAAAGCATAAAGCGCAAGATTGAAGCTGTTGGAACTCCTTTGAAGGATTGGGATATTCAGATTAACTATGGGATTAAGACCGGCTTCAATGATGCGTTTATAATCTCCACAGAGAAAAGAGAAGAAATCCTTTCTAATTGTCAAACGGAAGATGAACGCAAAAGAACTGAGGAACTAATACGACCAATTTTGCGTGGCAGGGATATTAAGAGATATGGCTATGATTGGGCTAATTTATGGCTGATTGCCACTTTCCCATCACGACATTACAACATCAATGAATACCCATCAGTTAAACGGCATCTTCTTTCTTTTGGTATAGAAAGACTAGAGCAAACAGGAAAGGTTCATGTTATAGATGGAGTGCCAATTAAATCGCGTAAAAAAACAAATAACAAATGGTTTGAAACACAGGATAGTATAAGTTATTGGGAGGATTTTAATAAGCCAAAAATAATATGGAAAAGAATTGGATCAATTTTGCGTTTTTCCTATGATAACACTGGAAGTTTTGGACTAGATAGTACATGTTTTGCCACAGGAAAACATATTGAATATTTATGTTGTGTACTAAATTCGTTGATGGGACACTATTTGCTAAAAGATTCACCTAAGACAGGTACGGGAGATTTGTTAGTAAGCGTTCAAGCAATAGAACCTGCATACGTACCATATTATGCAAAATACGAAAAACAACTGTCCGAACTGCTTGATATGCAGATTTTTAATCCATCAGTTAAAATAGAAGATGAGATAAATGATATTGTTTTTTCAATGTATGGTCTATCTCAAAATGAACGCACATACATAAAGTTATTTGTTAAACAATTTCAACAAAGCCAATAGTTTTTCTTTCATTTTGAGTAAGATTGTATAAATCGAATAGCATAGAATCTATTTCCATTGCTTTTTGAATTGTATATTCTTCTTGAATACTATTAATCTTAGAAATAAAAGAATCATTCACCTCTTTTGAAACTTGTAGTACAGATATTTTATCAAAAAATATCTTTCGCAATTCTCTAGTACCTCCTTGAAGTTCTGGAAAATTGTCCAAAAAACAGAATTTGAAAATAGAAGAATTAAGAAATGCTGTTAAATATGCGACAGAATTTCCTGTAATCATGAAAGATTTATCATTCTGATAGAACCCTTTTTCGTCGTAGTAAAACGGAATATATTTAGTCATATTAGGGTACATGATTTTTGGCTTATTAAAATCCTCCCAATATTTTGCACCCCACCTTTGCATCGCATACCATTCGTAACGAATACCTGTTTCTGCTTTATTGCGTTTTGACAATTGTTCTTTATACTGTAGCATGTGAGAGTACACTGCTGGATATTTTTCTCTAAATGCCTTTTCTGCTTCTTCTGATGCTCCCTGAATGCTTTCGTCAAACTGATATGGGAAATGCCATGGAATGTATATAAGCCATAAATTCGCCCACTCATAACCATACTTTTTGATATCCCTGCCACGTAAAATCGGTCGTATTAATTCATCAGTTCTCTTCCTTTCATCTTCGCTTTTGCAATTGTACAGAATCTCATTCCTTTTCTCAGTAGAGATTATAAACGCATCATTATATCCAGTCAGTACACCTCGGTAAATATTAATATCCCAATCCTTCAAAGGAGTTCCAACAGCTTCAATCTTGCGCTTTATGCTTTGTTCTATAGGAGAAAGAATCACCCAACTGCCATTTCCTGAGAAATCACAGATAGTGCCATTCTGCTGAACAAAAACGCTCAATTCTGTTCAGACATATTGAATTTTATAAAGCGTGCAAGTGTATTTCTATCAACCTTACAGATTTTTGCTATCTTTCGTCTTGAAACAGATTCCCTAAGTAATTCTTTTATTAATGTTTCTTTACCGAATAGCTTATATTTGTCAGGAGCATTCTTTTTACCTTTTGGTCGTCCCAAGACAACACCTTCAGCCTTTTTCCTTGCCAAGGCTTCTTTTGTCCTCTGACTAATCAGATTTCTCTCGATTTCAGCTGAGAGGCCGAAGGCAAAAGCAAGAACCTTACTTTGTATGTCTTCTCCAAGACGATAGTTATCTTTAATTGTCCATACTCGGCATTCTTTAGTCATGCAGATGTTGAGAATTTCCATGATCATAAACAGGTTTCTTCCCAATCTTGAAAGTTCGGCACATATTATCAAATCATCTTTTTGAACTTGTTTCAGAAGCTTTCCTAATTCACGTTTATTGTAATTCTTTGTGCCACTGATGGTTTCTTCGATCCAACCATCTATCTTAATGTTTTCACGTGCGACAAAATTATTTATCTCGAATCTCTGATTCTCGACGGTCTGCTTGTCGCTGCTGACCCTAATGTAACCGTAAACCATGACTGTATTTTGTTTTAATTGTGTTTCACAGACAATATAGTAGAATTGGTTTATAAAAGTATGCATTTTTTCAGCGATTAATGCTGCCATCTCAAAAAATTGTTGTACATTTGCAGCCGATTTAATTTTGATAAATCGCTAAACGATGATTCTCTAAATTATTATGACAACACTGAAAGAACTCTACACCACACTGAAGTCACTCAGGGATATGAATCTCCCAGTGGACGACAAACTTCTCGAGGCGGCAGACAACCTCGAAGAGCAAATAATCAAGGAGCAGATACTTCCTGCACTCAGTCAGAACATCGAACCTTTGTTGAGCGAAATACAGCGGGATCTTGTTCTGATGGTTGAATATCATCCAGGTGAGCCTATCAGTGTTGCATTCTCACGCAAGGCGAAAATCAGCGAGATTGTTGATGCAAAACAACTTACTCCACGCATCAGCACACCAGTGGTTAGCTCTGAACAGCCAGCACCTTCTGTTTCAACAGCACCAACTAAAACTATCGTAAATAAAACAAAAGGTCTCAAAGTCACTTTCCAAGACGGTACAGTCATCTGCGAATCAACGGCTATAGCAACCGAAATAGCAGCATTCCAAAAGATAGGCTTTGCTAAAGTTGCTAAACTTGGCATAATCCACTCTGGCATCAACCTTGTCAGCCGCACCAAACGTACACCTGTACCCGGTAAAATATGGCAGCATGAATGTGATGGCTGGTATATCTACTCCAATGTCAGCAACCAAACTAAATTTAATGACTTGCAGACAATCTCTACCGCCCTCAACCTAAACCTCATCATCGAAGAGGCAAAATAAATAACTAAGATAAATTGTTATGAAAGTAGATGATATAAAAAGGCTTATTGCAGGAAACGAACATAAGCAATTGGAACTGAAGAAGACCACTGGCGAACTAAAGGATGGTATGCATTCAGCGTGAAATTGCAAATGCGCTTGGCGATATAGAACCTTCAATAGATGTTACAGTTGAATAAGTTGATGTGCTTGAACATCCGGGCAATAAAGTCATAGCATTGCCGAAATGTTGTACAGAACCACATTTTTAGAGAATTGGGGGTCTGGTGCTGGCCGAATAATAGATGCTTGCAGGAAAGCAGGCGTTGCCGAACCTATCTGGAAGACAGAGGGCGGTTTCGTAATTGTCACATTCCCGAGACCGAATGGCACTCAAGATGGCACTCAAGGTGGCACTCAAGATGTTAACCTTGATATATGGATTGAGAATCAGTTGATTCTTCGTCCTAAAATAACCACCGAAGAACTATCTTTATTGTCTGGAAAAAGTATTGTTACCATCAAACGCCATATCGCCAAGATGCCACACATCAAGTATGAAGGCAGCGGATATAGCGGACATTGGGTCGTTCTAAAAAAATAGTTCCATTGGATTTGCGGAATTTACTGCGGAAACTACTACCCAAGAAACTACAGAAACTACTACCCAAGAAACCATTCTTGCTGAGATACGCAGGAACCCATCGACCACTCGTGAACAACTTGCAGAGATAGTGGGAATCAGTAAGGAAGGTGTTAAATGGCATCTTGACAAAATGAAGAAGTTAGGTCTGAT
>JAZRYS010000267.1:0-24163 GCA_045600865.1 Candidatus Aphodosoma sp. | reverse complement strand
GTGACAACCGACCCTGCGACTGGCGATGTGACAGAGCAATTCGTTGTTCCTTACCAGATGGCAGAAAGCAGGAATATCAATTATACAAAGGGTCAGAATGCCAATTCTGCCCGAAGACAGGAAATTGCCATTCCAAAATGGAGACTTCAAAAGCAGATGGAAGTGAACAACACTATATTTGCCGTGCTTCGTATGTATATGTACAGCACTAAAAAACGCTGGTATTGATACCATAATACTATGAGCGTCTGACCAGAACGTTGGTTTCTTCTGACCACCGTCCGATAATACGTTTCGATTATCGGACGGTGGTCATGTTTTAGTAAGGTTTTGGTCGAACAATGATAGAGAAAATACAATAGGGGGGTCCAGGATTTTTACTGAGATTATGAGATTGTGAGATTTTACCATCCGACGAATGGTCGTTCAGAGCAGAGGAAATGTCTGCAAATCCTTTTTTTCTCCTCTGCTATTTCTCTGCTAATTGTCTGCTATTTCTCTGCTAAATAGCAGAGGAGAAGCAAAGGCATAGCGAATTCATAGCAAAGGATCGACGGAACTTCGTCATTCCAAGCTTTGAAATGATTATCCCTGATGGAATATTTGCCTTTGCGAAAAAATCATTCAAACATTTTGTCACCTCAGAAATTTATCGTATCTTTGCAAAAATTTTGCGAAGGTCGGCTGCATTCGGCATAGCCAAATATGGTTTGTCTCTGTTCTCATTTGCACGACTTTTGCAGCGCGAAGGTCGGCTGCATTCGGCATAGCCAAATATGGTTTGTCTCTGCTCTCATTTGCACGACCTTTGCAGCCGGAATAATGTTCGACGTTATGTATATACCATTCATTGAAGACATAAAGAAATTCTTGGCCACACAACCCATAGTCAAAATGTGGGTGTTTGGCTCATTCAGCCGGGGAGAAGAAAGAAACGATTCTGATGTTGATTTCCTTGTCCAATATGACAGAAAGAACTTTCATGTCGGGCTGTTCACTATGGTGGGGATTAAACAGGAATTGCAGAAAATCGTAGGGCGAGATGTTGATCTTGTTGAAGTTGGTACGTTAATGCCTTTTGCTGTTGAATCTGCTGACACTGATAAAATTCTGATATATGAACGAGAATGTTAGAGACATAGAAAGATTAAAGCATACTTGTGCCTTGTTTTGCAAAAAGTGACCCTTAGGATTTCAATTGAAACTTGCAAGGGTCGTTCAGAGTAGAGAAATGGTCCGAAGAACCTCCGTCGTGCCTCCGTTGATCCTCCGTAGTGAACTCGATTCTCGTCCGTTCAAGAACGGAGAAGAATCGAGTTCAATTCGAGTTCAATTCGAGTTCACTACGAATTCATAGCGAAGTTATAGCGAAGTTACAGTTATGTTTCGGCAGTGTTTCTACTGAATGTCTTGGTGTTTTTGCCTGAGTATTTACAGGTAAGTGTCAATGCGCATTTTGAAACTGTAACCTTTTTACTGATTTTTGCTGGTAAATCGATGATATATAAATTGTTACGATGGTTACAGTTTTTAGAATAACTGTAACAAACTGTAACCGTATTGATTTATATTCTATGTGCAATTATTTGAATATCAATAATATAAATGCTATATTTTGCTTCAGAAAATTGGTTACAGTTAATTTGATTAACTGTAACCTTTGTAAGTGCCTTGCTTATAGCTGTTTAAACGAATTGTGGTTACAGTTAGTTACAGTTAATTTGCTAACTGTAACGCTTGTAATTGTCAGTGTCATAATGCGTTGAATGCCAAAAACAGCAAAAAGGTTACAGTTTCAAATCCGCTATGCACAAACATTATATCATATCTCGTTGCAGCATAAATGCCATATAGGTTGGCAGGGTCAGTATGGCTCCTGACATTCCTACATTGTAGTTGCCGAATTTTATTGCCCTGCTGACGTGGTATTTCTCCGGGTGGGCGAGCAGTGTCTTTGTGCTTTTGGTGTTGCCTGTACTTGCCTTGACCTCAATCGGGACGCATTCGCCTTTGTATCTTATCACAAAGTCTATCTCCAGACCGCTCTCTTTGTGAAAATAATATAACTTCCTGCCCATCTTGCCGAAGATGTCGGCAATCAGGTTCTCGAATATTGCACCTTTGTAGCCATACAGATTGCCATTCAGTATGTCGTGCTGCGTGCCATCTTCAAGCATCGCCACAAACAGTCCGGTGTCTGCCATATATATTTTGAAGACATCTTTCATGGCATTTCCGTCTAATGGCAATTCGGTTATTTCCAGATTGTTGCACCGGCGAATTATTCCCGCATCCTCGCACCATCGCAGACTGCCGGCAAACCTTGCGGCTGTTGAGCCTTTCTTTACCACCGAATATTGGAATTTCTTGTTTTCCCTGCTCAGTTGCATCGGTATAGAGTCGAAACAATCGCAAATCAATGGCTTGTCAGTTGCACTGGCATATTTTATCATATCGTCTCTGTATCCGTCTAAAATCTGCCGCTGCTTGTTTACCACCAGCCCAATTTGTTTGCTCTCGATGAATATGTTTACCACTTCTGGCATTCCGCCTACGATTGTGTATTGCATCAGCAGTTCCATCATCCGGTTGTGTATTGCTTCTGGCACTGGCTTTTCCTGCTCAAAGCATTCGCTCAATAAATTGAAGACACTTTCGTTTATTCCGTTTGCCCACAGGAATTCTTCAAAATCCAGCGGGTTCATGGTTATAGTTTCTTCGTAGCCGACAGGCACTGACTTTGGCATGACACCATAACCTCTGATTCCCAAAAGCGAACCTGTGCAAATCACATCATATCGTCCGTCTATTTTGAAGAATTTCAGTGATGTCCTTGCTTCCGGACACTCCTGCAATTCATCGAAGATCAGACAGGTGTCGTGCGGTTCGAACTTTGCAGTTGGCCCGAAGAGTGCGGACAGATTCATGATAATGGTGTCAACCGTCAACGACCCACTGAAGACACTCGACAGCTCCTTGTGCTCATAAAAGTTCAGATAGTGGACGTTTTTATAGTTTTTCTGTGCAAAATCCACGACAGAGAATGTCTTTCCACATTGGCGTGGACCTTTCACCACAAGCGGACTATGACTTGGATTGTTTTTCCATGCCGTAAATATCTGTTCTACTTTGCGTTTCAACATATTATTGCCTATTTGCTAAACTTTTCCAAGGGACTTTTTGCCGTATGGAGCAACTTTTCCAAGGGACTTTTGTTTTTCTGGGTGCAAAGGTACTAACTTTTTCTGAGCTGGCA
This sequence comes from Candidatus Aphodosoma sp., assembly GCA_045600865.1. Taxonomy (GTDB): domain Bacteria; phylum Bacteroidota; class Bacteroidia; order Bacteroidales; family Paludibacteraceae; genus Aphodosoma. The sequence continues at coordinate 20,907 of JAZRYS010000267.1, read as the reverse complement.
ATGATATTTGATGAAAATATTTGTGCCTGTTTGCAAAGGTACAGTGCCACGACTGATATGTTGATGTCATGGCACTATACACTGGATATGATTACCGGTTGGCGTACATGTTTTCGTAATACTTCTCGTATTCACCACTGGTGACATTGTCCATCCAAGCCTGGTTGTCGAGATACCAGCGGACGGTCTTTTCGATGCCCTCTTCGAACTGCAGCGAAGGCTCCCAGCCTAATTCTCTCTGCAACTTCGAAGAGTCTATGGCATAGCGCATGTCGTGTCCTGCACGGTCGGTTACGTATGTTATCAGGTCAAGGTCTTCGCCCTCCTTGCGACCTAAGAGGCGGTCAACTGTCTTGATGAGGACATGTATAATGTCAATGTTCTTCCACTCGTTGAAACCGCCGATGTTGTAGGTGTCAGCTATCTTGCCGTTATGGAAGATGACGTCAATGGCACGTGCATGATCAACAACATAGAGCCAGTCGCGTACGTTCTCGCCCTTGCCATAAACAGGCAGAGGTTTGCGGTGGCGGATATTGTTGATGAACAACGGAATAAGTTTCTCAGGGAACTGGTATGGACCATAATTGTTAGAACAATTGGTTACAATTGTCGGCATTCCGTATGTGTCGTGGAAGGCACGCACGAAATGGTCGGATGATGCCTTGGAAGCAGAATATGGGCTGTGTGGCATGTATTTCAAGTCCTCGGTGAAGAACTTTGTTCCGTAGGCAAGATGGTGTTCGCCTGATGATGCCTTTGTTGTGAAAGGAGGTTCAATACCCTCTGGGTTGGTCATTTCGAGTGCTCCATAGACCTCGTCTGTCGAGATATGGTAGAAACGTTTGCCCTCGAATTTCTCTGGCAGACTCTCCCAATAGAGTTTTGCAGCCTGAAGCATTGAGAGTGTGCCCATTACGTTGGTCTGCGCAAAGGTGAATGGGTCTTTTATCGACCTATCCACGTGACTCTCGGCAGCAAGGTGAATCACTCCATCCACTTTCTCGTCCTGCATCAGTTTGTAGATGCCTTCGAAGTTGCAGATGTCCATACGCACGAATTTGTAGTTTGGCTTATCCTCGATGTCCTTGAGGTTGGCAAGGTTTCCTGCGTATGTCAGTTTGTCAACGTTGATGATTTTATAGTCAGGATACTTGTTTACAAACAGTCTGACAACGTGTGAGCCAATGAATCCGGCTCCTCCTGTGATGATTATATTCATAGTTACTTATCAATTATCAATTCGAGTAATTTTTGCGCCAATGGCGTTTAGTCTGTGCTCAATGTCCTCATAACCACGGTCTATCTGGTCTATGTGGTCAATCTTGCTGACACCTTTGGCCGACATTGCGGCAATGAGCAGTGCGATACCCGCACGGATATCAGGCGATGTCATGTTGTTCTTGACAAGTTGTGTCTGGTGGTCGTGTCCTATGACAACGCAACGGTGTGGGTCGCAGAGGATTATCTGTGCACCCATATCTATCAGTTTATCAACGAAGAAGAGACGGGATTCGAACATCTTCTGATGAATGAGCACCGAACCTTTGGCTTGCGTTGCAACAACCAGTAATACTGAGAGTAAGTCTGGTGTCAGCCCTGGCCATGGGGCATCAGCAATGGTCAAAATAGAACCATCAATAAATGACTCTATCTCATAGCGATTCTGCGCCATGACGTGTATGTTGTCGCCCTCTTGACGCAAATCAATGCCCAAACGTTTGAAGGCATCAGGAATAGGACCGAGGTTTTCGTACGACACATTATTTATTATAAGTTCACTTCCGGTCATTGCAGCCATACCTATGAACGAGCCAACCTCAAGCATGTCGGGAAGAATAGTATGTTCTGCGCCATGAAGCTCTTTTACTCCCTCGATGGTAAGCAGATTGCTGGCAATGCCGCTTATCTTAGCACCCATTGCGTTGAGCAGCTTGCATAGTTGCTGTATGTAAGGTTCGCAGGCGGCATTATATATCGTTGTGGTGCCTTCGGCTGTGACTGCTGCCATTATAATGTTGGCGGTACCTGTGACAGAAGCCTCATCTAGAAGCATATACGTGCCCTTCAGTGGTGTGAACCGTTGCAGGAGATAGGCTTTGCGTTGCTCATCGTATATAAGCTTGGCGCCAAGTTTCGAGATGCCGATGAAGTGGGTGTCGAGACGACGACGACCAATCTTGTCGCCACCTGGCTTTGCGTAATATACGTGACCTATGCGGGCGATGAGTGGGCCAATGAACATCACAGAGCCACGGAGCTTGGCGCATTTAGTGAAGAATTCCTCAGATTCCAGATACTCCATGTTGATTTTGTCTGCGCAGAATGTGAATGTGTGGTTGTCATCTTCATGCTCATGCACTTTGACTCCCATGTCGCGGAGCAACTGTATCAGGTTCAGAATGTCCAGTATTCGTGGAATGTTGTGGATTGTCACCTCGCCTTTGGTCAGCAGCACCGAGCAGATGACCTGCAGTGCCTCGTTCTTTGCCCCTTGTGGCGTTATCGAACCATTCAGGCGATGACCTCCTTCTACCAAAAAACTTGCCATAATTATTAATTGTCAATTTACATAATTTACTTCAGGACTGAGCCTAACCCCATATTTTCTGAAAACAGAGTCGATGACATATTGCGCCAATGCTACAACATCTTCCGCAGTGGCTCCTCCGGGATTCACTATCACGAGAGGTTGTTTCTCATACACCTGAGCACCACCTATCTTGTGTTCTTTGAGTCCGGCATTGTCAATGAGCCAAGCCGCAGGAATCTTCACTCCATTAGGAGCATCGAAATGTGGAATGGTAGGGTAGAGGCTTTTCAGCTTTTCATACTCCTCTGTGCTTACCACAGGATTCTTGAAGAAAGAACCGGCAGAACCAATCTCTCCAACCTCCGGTAGCTTCTCTTTTCTTATATTTATAATGGCATCTCGGATTTCAATCAAAGAAGGGCCGCTACAGTTATCTAGATTTTTCGGATTATCTAGAACTTCCAGATTCTCTAGATAACTAGAAAAAAGACTATTCAGCGGCTTATATTCCAGCTTTGGTTGAGGCTTTTTAGATAGCTTGAATTCAACGGCATAAACCAGATATTTCTGCCAGAGTTCGGTCTTGAATATCGACTCTCTGTATCCGTATTTGCATTCCGAGACATCGAACGTCCTTAAGTTTCCTGTTGCAACTTCTACTGTGAACACACGGGTTATCACATCCTTCACCTCAACGCCATACGCACCAATGTTCTGAATGGCCGAAGCTCCAACTTCACCAGGAATATAAGAAAGGTTTTCTACGCCCCAATAGCCTTTCTCGCAGCACCATTTCACGAAATCATCCCACACCATAGAACCTGGCACTTTAACGAGAACCTCACCATCTATATATTCTAGATTTTCTAGAACTTCTAGATTTCTTATAATATCACAATGGACTATTGTTCCCCTGTAATCACCTGTAAACAGCAGATTAGAACCACCTCCGACAATGAAATATTTTTTATCTTTCAGCTTAGGTAATAGTCTCTGCGCCTCTTCAATCGAGCGAAGCGAAAGATACTCCTCAGCCGAAACATCCAATCCAAACGTATTATTTATCTTATACATAGTTGTTAAGTCAACGTCATAATTATCAATTGTCAATTATCAAGTCTCAATTAATAATTTCCGCTGCAAAGTTACGAATAATAAATGACATAGCCAAAAAAAAGAAGGCAATCTTTCTAACAAGATTGCCTTCATAAAATTTGTGCGCAGAATGAGACTCGAACTCACACGGTCTTGCGACCACTACCCCCTCAAAGTAGCGTGTATACCAATTTCACCACCTGCGCGAGAGATTTTTCTTTTGTGCCCAAAACAGGACTCGAACCTGCACAACATTGCTGTTACTAGTCCCTGAAACTAGCGCGTCTACCAATTCCGCCATTTGGGCGGTTCTTTGACTGACGACAGTCAGTCAAAAATTCCGCCATTTCGGGCTCATGTCCCGGGCTTCCAACTTCAATTGGATTTTGAGCGGAAAACGGGACTCGAACCCGCGACCCCAACCTTGGCAAGGTTGTGCTCTACCAACTGAGCTATTTCCGCATTTTCAGCTTGCTCCTGACGAGGTTTTTCGGTAACGCCTTACCCCTCTCATTTGCGACTGCAAAGGTACGACATTTTTGCGACGTGACCAAACGTTTTTCGAAAAATTTTTCAAAAAAAATTGTGCATACTTTTTGTGTTAAATATTTGGCTGTGTCACAATAAATTCGTACCTTTGCAAATTCAATAAATGGTTAAAATTATGGCAGAGGAAAAAAGCTTGAATTTCATTGAGCAAATTGTAGAAAAAGACCTCCAGGAGGGCTTGAATGGTGGCAGAATACAAACCCGTTTTCCTCCTGAACCTAATGGTTATCTGCATATTGGACACGCTAAGGCTATCTGCATGGACTTCGGAATAGCCAAGAAATATAATGGCACTTGCAACCTCCGTTTTGATGACACTAACCCTGTCAAAGAGGACGTGGAATATGTGGATTCTATACAGGAAGACATCAAATGGTTGGGCTTCCAGTGGAACAATATATACTATGCGTCCGATTATTTTGACAAACTTTTTGAATTGGCGAAGCGTTTTATTCGCGAAGGAAAGGCGTACGTTGACGAGCAGAGCGCCGAGGAAATTGCAAAACAGAAGGGAACTCCAACGCAACCTGGCACAAATTCTCCGTTCCGTGACCGCCCAGTCGAGGAGAATCTTGACCTCTTCGAGCGCATGAACAAAGGCGAGTTCGAGGATGGTTCGATGGTGCTCCGTGCAAAGATTGACATGGCTCACTCGAACATGCACTTCCGCGACCCTATAATGTACCGCATTATCACGACACATCCTCATCATCGAACTGGTACGAAGTGGAAAGTTTATCCTATGTATGACTTTGCCCATGGCCAGAGCGACTATTTCGAGGGCGTGACACATTCGCTCTGTACTCTCGAGTTTGAGGTGCATCGTCCGCTTTACGACTATTTCATCGACCAGTTCGCTACTCCTGAATATCGTCCAAAGCAGCGTGAGTTCAACCGCTTGAACATTACATATACTGTAATGAGCAAGCGCAAGATGCTTGCATTGGTGAAAGAGGGGTTGGTAAGAGGCTGGGATGACCCTCGTATGCCTACTATCTGCGGCCTTCGCAGAAGGGGCTACACTCCTGAGAGCATACGTAATTTTATTGACAAGATTGGCTATACCAAATATGAGGCTCTGAATGATGTCTCGTTGCTTGAAGCCGCTGCACGTGAGGACCTTAAACCTCGTGCAAAGCGTGTGTGCGCAATCATGGACCCTATCAGACTCATTATAGATAATTATGAGGGCAATGGCGAGATGGTGCAGATTGAGAATAATCCAGATGATCCTAATGCAGGAGTTCGTGACGTGAAGTTCGGTCGTGAGATATTAATCGAACGTGGCGACTTCCGCGAAGAGGCAGACAAGGATTTCTTCCGTCTTTCTCCTGGTGGACGTGAGGTTCGTCTTAAGGGTGCATATATTATTCAGGCTCAGAGTATTGACGAGAATGGGGTAGTGCATGCCACTTACGACCCTACATCAAAGTCCGGTACTGAGGGAGGCAATCGTAAGGTGAAGAGTACAATCAACTGGGTTGAGTGCAATTCGGCAGTTGATGCTGAGATCCGTTTCTATGAGCGTCTGTTCAATGTAGAGAATACTGCGGCTTACGAAGGCGATTTCCATGATATACTTACTCCTGATTCTTTGAAAATAAATACAAATGCAAAACTGGAAGCTTGTATGGCTGAAGCTAAGCCTGGTGACAAGTTCCAATTCCTGAAGGTTGGATATTTCAACACTGATGATGATACTACTGAGGGTAAGCCTGTATTCAACTTGACTGTCAGTCTTAAAGAACAGAAAAAATAATATACATGAAAACTATGAGACATTACCTTGATTGGATAGCAACAGCATGTCGGGAATATCCTAACAGCATAGCAATTAGGGATTTCCAATGCGATGATATTGTATATACCTACAGCAGCATGGAGCGGGAAGTGGGCAAAATCAAGACCCTACTCCTGCAACTTGGCGTAAACCCTGGCGACAAGGTGGCTATCTGTGGCCGCAGTTGCTCGCGTTGGGCTATGTCTTTTCTCAGTGTTGCTGCAACAAGGGCTGTGATTGTCTCAATATTGCCTGATTTCACAGGCGATAATATCAATTATCTTGTAAACCATTCTGGTGCCAAGGTCGTTTTCGCTGGCAATGGCATAGCTGCAAAACTTGAAGGTGAGAAAACAGAGGCACACATTATAGAAATGGAAGAGGATATCCCAGAATGGCACGATTGTAAACCTGCTGAAAACATCTGGGAACTTGGCGACATTGACGATATGGTGCTTATCAATTATACATCAGGAACTACCGATAAGCCAAAAGGTGTGATGATAACAAACCGCAACCTCAGTTCCAATGTCAATTTCAGTCAAGGCAGGATACCGAATCATCCTGGTGACCGCATAGTCTCTGTCCTTCCATTGGCGCATATCTTCGGATTGATGTTCGATTTTCTTTATCAGTTGGCTGGTGGAGTAGAGGTTGTGTTTATGAAGCGCAAGGTTAATCCTACTCTTCTGATGACCGCTCTAAAGGAAGTGAAACCTTACATGATGCTGACGGTACCTCTTGTTATAGAGAAGGTTATCAACAACAAGGTAATGCCTAAAATCAACAGATGGTGGATGAAGGCATTGTGGTACATGCCATTTATTGGCCGCACTGTGCGCATGAAGGTGAAGGATGCCATGATAAAGTCTTTCGGAGGAAATCTTCGCTTCCTGATTATTGGTGGAGCGGCAATGAACGGAAGGGTAGAAAAGGTGCTCGACCAGATTAAGTTCCCTTATACTGAGGGCTATGGCATGACGGAATGTACTCCCCTTGTCTCTTACGAGGATTGGTGGAAATACAAACGCGGGACAGTAGGCCGTCCGGTGGATGGTGTTAAGGTGCGTGTGGATTCGCCAAAACCTTGGCGTATTGCCGGCGAATTGCTGGTCAAGGGCGACTCCGTTTTCATAGGCTATTATAATAATGAGGCGGCAAATAAAGCAGCTTTCACTGAGGACGGATGGTTCCGCACAGGTGATATGTGCGTTATTCGTCGTGACGGATTTATCAGGCTTAGAGGCCGTTGCAAGAATATGATTCTTGGACCTACTGGTCAGAATATCTACCCTGAGGAGATTGAGGCAAAGCTGAATGTGCTCGACAAAGTGGCTGAGTCGTTGGTTGTTGAACGCGCCGGTAAACTTATAGCATTGGTTTATCCGAATTCCAATGTTGACAAGGAACTTCTCACTGAGATTATGGCAGAATATGTCACCCGTGTCAACAAGGAGTTGCCAAATTATTCCCACCTCTCGGGTATCGAGATAATGGAGGAGGAGTTCGAGAAGACTCCAAAGAACTCAATCAAGCGATTTTTATATAAATAAAAAACATATAGATTATGAAATTTTCAAAGAATGTGGGCTGTTTCCGCCCATCACCAATCCGCTCGATGATGAAAGCGGTTGCAAATCCTAACGTCATCTCTTTTGCTGGTGGTATGCCAGGTGAGGAACTCTTCCCTGTCGATGACCTCAAGGAGATGATTGCTGAGATGCCTCGTAAACAGATGGATACTGCTCTCCAGTATGGTGCAACAGACGGTCTTCCTGTCTTCACAAAGTTTCTTGCTGAACGTATGCAGGAGCGTGGCTTCGACATGACCAAGAACCGTATCATCGTAACAACAGGTTCAACTCAGGTTATGAACATTGTTTCTAAGTTGTTCTTGGACAATGGCGATACAATGCTTACTGAGGATCCTGTATTCTGTGGCTCTGCAGGTGCTTTCTGCTCTTACGGTGCTAATATCGTTGGTGTTAAGTTGGACGATGAGGGTATCATCATCTCAGAACTTGAGAAGGCTCTTGAGAAAAATCCTAAGTTCATCTACACCACTCCTACATTCCACAACCCTGCAGGTCTCGCAATGTCACGCCAGCGTCGTGAGCAGTTCCTCGAGGTTATGGCAAAGCACCCAGATGTAGTTATCCTTGAGGATGACGCATACGGCCAACTCTATTATGATGAGGAGGTTAAGAACGACATCCAGCCAATGAAGACATACGCAAAGAACGAGAACCAGATTATCTACTGCTCTTCTTTCTCAAAGATTTTCAGCCCTGGTATGCGTATCGGTTGGATGGTAATTCCTAACGAGATGTACGAGGTTGCCGAGATTGCAAAGCAGTCTATGGATGCTTGTACTCCTTGTCTCTCTCAGATGTTGGCATACGAGTTCTGGAAATCAGGCCGTATGGATCGTTACATCGCTATGCTTCGTGCTGAATACAAGAAGAGACGTGATGCTATGGTAGAGTGCATCAACAAGTATTGTCCTGCTGGAACAACATTCGTTACTCCACGTGGTGGTTTCTTCTTGTGGGCTAAGTTGCCTGATTGCATCGACATTGACAAGTTGTTCGATGTTTGCTCACAGCGTGGTGTCGTATTCGTAAAGGGTATCGCATTCTCTGCAACATACGAGAACAACCAGCACGTTCGTCTCTCATTCTCCAACACTAACCCAGAGGTTATTGAGAAGGGTATCAAGCTGATGGCTGAGGAGATGAACAAAATGATGAAGTGAAAAAAATAAAGTGGCGTTTAGTACGCCACTTTATTTTTTATGAATATTCCTGGAAGGAGCGATTCTATCGCTCCTTTTATCATTGGTCCTAACATGAACATTGCGGCAGGATTCCATGGATCATTTTTCCACGAAACTTTATATGCCCTCGCTTTTTTGCTTGCTTTCGAAGGATTGTTGTGTGCAATGAGTGTCTTTGCAGCAGAGTTGAGAAATCTGTAGTTCTTCCCGAGGAATTTGTATGGCGAAGGCGACTCTTTGAAGAATTTTGCCTGCAGGTCGTTGTATGTCATTCTCATCACGCCTTCAGCTTTAATGCTGTCTCCGCCATATTCTGCTTTCAGTTCGTGAACCATTCCGCTGACGTTCATGCCTGCTATAGGGAAGACCATCTCGTTCAGGAAACTGAGGTCTATTCCGTTTGCCTGAAGTTTGATGTCCCAAGGACATTCAGGTCTCACGCCTATGTTGGCTTCTACAAGTGCCGAACCTCCTCCTATCGAGGCGCCACCGATTACCTTGATAGTTGCTCCTCTTGCCAACGAAACATCGCTCACGTTCCCCCAGATGTCATTCAATCCAATGAAAGGCACGCAGTTGTCAGCCATGGCCATTGAAACGTTCATGCGGTTGACACGTGCATCTATTGCCTTTATCGAGAATATGGATGTCAGCGACGAGTCAATCTTCAGCATTGGCACCTGTGGCATTGTGTAAGGCACTTTCGGTTTGTATCGCATATCGCGGAATATGGTCAGTGTATCCACTACTGCAATTACCGAATCAAGGCTCACTTTCCCCATTTCCTTGAAGTTCTTGAAGAAGTTCATCGGACGGACAAACGATGTGCGGAAGGTGTCGAGCACCATGCTGAACCATGTCGTAGGCACATCTCCGTTTCTGTGGGCAATCTCCCATTTGTCTATGGTATGGTTCATTGCTGTATGTCCTAACGACACTGGCCCGCAGTTTTCGTGTACGAAATTGTTCAGCGAGATGAACATTGTCGAGTCTGGTATCATGATGTCGGCATGACGTAACCTGACACTGTATGTTGAGTCGTTGAAACTCAGTCCTGGCACCTGCTCTATGTCATACACAACGTCCGAGAGTTCGTATGATATGTTGTTAAGCGAAAGGTCGAGACCCTCTGCTTTGCCGGAAAGGTTTGATACTAAGGATGAGAACTCGGCAGAGGCATCTTCAATCGACACCCTGTCCAATGCTGCTCCGTCGAAGAACTGGCCTATGATGTTGAATGCTTTTTTCTGTTTTTCAAGATTGTGTGGGTCTTTCATTCTGCCATTGATCTTCTCTGCTTCGCTGAGGGTGTCCGTCTTCTGGCTTTCGTCTATCAGTCCGAAATAGTGAGGGCGGATTATTCTCAGGGCACCTGCAGTCGCCTCTCTCTGCATTTTCAGGTCTGGCAGTACTATACCGTCAAGTCTCAGTGTGTCAACAGTCACTTTGTGGAACATCTCATCCTCAGGCACAACTGTGTCGGTGGCAAACTCCACATCGTTTATTACGACACTGCTGGATGCATAATCAGTGTAAACTTTCTTGACGTTCAGATACATGGACGAGTCGGGTAGGGTAGCGTGCAAATCTTTGAATCCAATGTTGGAAATTGCACTGTTGCCGATAAGTCGGAAATTGCTCATAAAGTACTTCAGGTCTATCAGCGAATCCTCTACGTTTATGGGAATGAAGTTGTCGATATTGAATCCTATTCCGCTGAGAGACAGGTTGAAGTCGTGTGTTTTCAACGAGAATCCCGAGTTCAGTGCGCTTATGTCGGCATCAGCTCTCTCTATTCGTATTTGTTGCATTTGGGCATAGTCAAGCCATTCCTGCAGGAACTCCATCATGTTTTCGCTTTGTGCCTTTTCGATGGCCTTCCTCTTCTTTGTTGTCTGGTCATCAGCCATCCTTTTTTTCTTCTCCGACTTCATTCGTTGTTCGTCCTTTGTCTGTATCTGTACCTTCCCGATATATTGCGGATGGACGATTCTGAGCACCGAGGCTGCCAGATTCTTGCTTGTGTATGCGTTGTCCAATGCCACTCCGCCCACAACAATCGAATCAACCTTCACAATATGATAAGGTTTATCGTTGCCCTCGTGCCCATCCTCGCCACTGTGCCCATCAGTTCCGCTGATGGGGCTCTCCGTGCTGAATGCCACATCCTTCACCACCAGGTTATGTTGCGCACGTTGTGTGTGGATGTCCCCGATGCTGAGGTTCAGAGTCCCGTCAGGGAACAGGGCATCGAAATGTCCGACATTCAGGTTGTTGAAATATATGTCGTTGAGTGACACTGAGGCATCTTGCATATTGATTATGCCGTTGTTGCTGTAGTGTCCTGTCACCTCTGTCCTGAGGTTGTTGAGTTTCAGCATGATGTTGTCAATCTCGAAGAGTCTTTTGATTTCAAGTAGTGTCTCTTTTGATGGCATATTGAATTTAGGCATCGATAGGTTTCTGTTGTCAACGAAAAGCTGCAGGTCGCTTACTTTTACGAACACGCTGTCCAGCAGCAGTTTTCTGTCTATCACAGTGCTGAATGGGCTGATTCTGGAGGTGAAGAATGTGTCAACGGTTAGGTCGATCCATGTGACTGTCTTGTCGCCCATGGCATGTGCGAGTTGCCATTTCCCGATAATGTTCTTCACCGTTGTCTTCCCAACGCATATAGGACCGCAGTTGCTGTGTTCAAACCCATTGCTGTTTACTGCCATGAGCCCGTCAGGGGTCTTCACGCTTACCGGACCTATTGAAATGGAATAAACGGAGTCGTTGAAGTGGTAGGGAATCGAGTCTATAAGGCTGTATCCCAAATTGTTGAATGACACATTGATGTCTTCGACATCAACCGCCAGTTTTGTGTTGAATGCCGAAACACTGACGCGGGTGTTCTCCACCGAGACTCTGTCAATCTTTACCTCGTCCAGCCATTCCTGGGCTATTCCGAGCATCTTGACCTGCTGTTCCGTCATCATCTCCTCCTGCTTCTGCTTAAGCATTGCAAGTATCTGGGCTTCTTCGGTTTTTACGCCCAATTCGGCAAAGTCTATCTTTCTTTTAAGCTTATCGTTCTTCTTTTTCCCATCTACATAACCGATGTATTGGCCATTCACCACTCTCAGGCCGCCGACGATTATGCTTCTCTTACCTCGCATGTCAGGCAAGTCAATGCTGTCCAATCTGATGGTATCTACCGTCACTTCATGATACTCGGTGTCTGCCCCTGTGCCCGCAGTCTTCTCTCCTCCTGTCTCTGCCCCTGTGCCCGCAAGTTCCGCTTGCGGGTTATTTATATCCGTCGCAAACCGCACCTCCGCAATCACCAAACCTTTGTTTTTCACATCTGTATATAGCTGGTTCACTTGCAGGTTCATCATCGAATCGGGCATCACAACGTCAACATCTGCCACTTTCAGTTTCATCACCGAATCATTGAAGTGGAAAGGTATCGAATCAACCAGACTGTAGCCCAAGTCGTACAGTTCCAGTCCTATGTTGCCGATAGCAACGTGCAGTCCTGTCTCAAGTGCAGTGATGTCGGCTGATGTGTTTGTTATTGTCAGCCGTTGCAGAGTGACTCTGTTGAGGTGTTTCTGAGCCTCTTTCAGCAGCCTTTCGAATTGTTTTCTGGTCTCTTCGTTGATGTCGTCGGCGGCAGCCCTTGCCTTCATCGCCTTGGTGTCGAGGATGCCGTTGTAGTTCACCCCGTCTATGGTGATGCCGGTCAGGTCAATCTCTCTATTCACCATCAGGGAGTAATAATCCACTCCGTCAAGCCCCACTTTCGACATTTCCAGCCTGCTGTATGCCCTTATGCTGTCGTTAAATAATGTGTCTGTCTGGAACACAACGTTGTGTATCTCCATTTTTCCCTTGCGGATGTCGATACCTATGGAGCTGTATTTGATGTGCAAAGAGTCTGCTTCTGCTATTGCCTTATCAACTTTCTCAGTCAGTACATGACACACTATAGCGTTGAGCGACAGCACAAAAGCCAGAACTGGTATTATCAGTCCTGCAGTTGTGCCAATCCATATTTGTCTTATTTTTCGCTTGTTCATGTATTGACCGCAAAATCGATGCAAAGTTACAGATTTTTTTTTACACGATATGAAATATTTGTCTTAATTTATGTTTAAACTTTGTTAAAAATCCCCCCCCTCAGGAATCAGATTCTAATTGGTGTCATTCGATTGATGGTTATTAATTTTTAAATAAAAAGTTGCTAAATAATTTGCACATTAAAGAAAATTGTGCTAACTTTGCGGTTTCAAAAATATAATACTCAAACTATGTTAGTATCTGATTTTTGCAAAAGGTATCTGAAAGAGTATCTTAGTGCCAGATGGGTGTTGGTCATGGATTGGTTCATTTCAGTTTTTGCGACTTTCATTGTACTTGAACTCATCAATTTTTTCGTTCGTGTAGGTGGGCGTTTCTTTGTTGTGGCATTGATTGTCAGTGCTGTAGCTTCATTTGTGATGATGCTGGCATTTGGCACCTATCGTCGTGCAATCCGTCACACTCAGCTTCGCGACATTTCCCGTTTCGGATTCATGTTTATGAGTGCTGAGGTTTGCGTTCTTGTTACGTTGCTTTTGACTTTTCCGAACTTCTGGAAAGTGATTGTTATCGGTGGAGTGTTGGATTTTTGTGTCTCGATGGTGCTTGCAATGGGTGTCCGTGCCTTTATGATGCTACTATATATGAAAATATCGGAGACTCAAAAAGAAAATATTAACAGAATTTTAGTGTATCGCACGGGAGATAAACCTGTTTCTCTTGTCAAGCGTCTTGAGCAGTCTCCGCATTATCAGATGGTGGGTTTCCTTACCCGAGACAAGGTTGAAAATCGTATGATGGTCGAGGGTAAACCTGTTTTCCTCATTCACGATGATTATGTCCCTGGCGACAAGAAATCGTCTAAATATCGTGCTGCGGCTCCCGAGTTTGATGGTGTCCTTTTTGCTTCGGAGGAGGATGTCCAGAACGAGAAGGAACGTCTTGTCGAGATGCTTATTCGTGACGGAAAGAAGATTCTCATTACCCCTACGATAGACGAGGTGGTCGATGGCGTAATCAAGAAGAAGGGTATCCGAGAGGTCAAGATTGAAGATCTTCTCGGTCGTGACGAGATCAAGATCAACATGGACGAGATTGGCTCGTTCCTCGAGGATAAAGTGGTTATGGTCACGGGAGCTGCCGGTTCTATCGGTAGTGAACTTGTACGTCAGATTTCACGCTTTGGCGTCAACAGGATTATCCTCTTCGATAACGCAGAGACCCCTATGCACAATCTGAGACTTGAACTTGACGACAAGTTCAAATGGGTTCAGTATGAAGCTATCGTGGGTGATGTCCGGAGCGAGAATCGTCTCCGTCTTATTTTTGAACGTTACAATCCTCAGATTGTCTTCCACGCTGCTGCATATAAGCATGTTCCGCTTATGGAGGCTAATCCATGCGAGGCTGTACGTGTCAATGTCCGTGGCTCGAAACTTGTTGCCGATATGTGCCTTAAGTTTGGTGTCGAGAAGATGGTGATGATTTCAACCGACAAGGCTGTGAATCCGACTAATATAATGGGTTGCAGCAAGCGTATTGCAGAGATTTACGTGCAGTCGCTTGGTATTGCTGTCGAGAAAGGTCTTGTCAAGGGTACAACTAAATTTGTAACAACTCGTTTCGGAAACGTATTGGGTAGCAATGGTTCTGTTATCCCAAGATTCAGAGAACAAATTGAAAATGGTGGACCTGTTACGGTTACTCATCCTGATATAACTCGTTTCTTCATGACTATTCCTGAGGCTTGCCGTCTGGTTATGGAGGCAGCAACAATGTCAACTGGAAATCAGATTTTCGTATTTGATATGGGCGAGTCTGTCAAGATTGATGATCTTGCCCGTAAGATGATTCGTCTCAGTGGTAACGAGGTTGGACCTCAGGGAATTGATATTCAGTATTGTGGACTTCGTCCTGGCGAGAAACTTTATGAGGAAGTGCTCAGCAATACTGAGAATACTATCGAGACTTCTCACCCTCGTATCCGTATAGCAAAGGTGCGTGAATATGAGTATGATTATATCCAGGAGAAGTTCGTGAAACTGAATGATTATGCAAGGGAAATCAACGTTGACGAGCTTGTCAAGCTGATGAAGAAGATTGTCCCTGAATTTAAGAGCAAGAATAGCATATTCGAGAAATTCGACGTTTAGTCGAACTTCTCGAATATCAATTATCAATTATCAATTGTCAATTGAAATACCTAAATATGAGCCTACTGTAGAATATAGACCTGGTGAACCCTGGACTATCGTTCGTTTTATGCTCATGCAGCATAAAAGGGTGTTGGTTCCTCTTATGACCGACTACCATTTCTTTTTCTCAGAGTCGCTGATGGGATACCTTCTCGTGCAGGGAGAACCGAGACAGCTTAAGCAGTATCTGCTTGACTTTTTCATACCTGCAGTTGTCATTTTTGATACTTTCACCCTGAATCCGGTGATTATACCAGACGCAAAGGCACAACGTTATAAAGTTGCTGTTGACGACCCTTACAATGACATTAAGGTGCTTTCGCACTCTTTGGAATATTATTCTGGCAACCGTAACAGACTTGTATGTGTCTGCGGACCGCTTATCGGACTTACTGGTTATGTCGTTCGTTTTCACCGTAGTCGCAGGTTTGTGTTTAGTCTCGAAGGCAACATCACTTGCTCTTCGTCCAACATAAAGCAGTCCGCTTTTATGACCCTTGCGGAATATACTGCTCTCCCTCCTTCGCAGAAGAATCCTGCAATCGATTTATAGGGTCTTGATAACTACTTGTTAAAAAATTTGGCCACAAGGAAAATTATTGTTACCTTTGCGGCTTCAAAATAAAAGTCCGAATCAACCGCTGCTGGATAGCCGGATTGTTCCTACAGCCACTTGGCATCTCCTTAACCGACACTTCCCTGCCGGAACATTCCTATATCCTTAATGTTCAAATGAAAAACTTTATAAATCAAATAAATATGAAGAAATTCTTTTTCTTTGCAGTGCTTATGACATTGCTTATCTCGTGTAAGACAACTAACCAGCCAACTGACCAGATGGTTGATGTTACTGTTTCATTCTCTGGCATGGATATTCAGGTTACTCCTGAGTATGCTCCATCCCGTATGCCTGCCGAAAGCGACAATGATGCTGATCAGGCGAGGGTCAAGCGTATTGCCTTGAGTGTATATAATACATTGGATGATAAATTGGTTAAAACTGTCGTGCAAAATGCCAATGTTGACCCTGATGACTTTGGTATTATCGAGATGCGTATCCCTGTCGGTTCATATAAGTTTGTTGCTGTTGCCGATACATCTAAATCTACAGATACGATTGCTGTCGTAAATTCCATTTCGTCAGTTTCTTTTGGTTCGGTAATTATCAGTAACCCTACCTATACTACTGTTCAAGAAGTTATAGTCGAAGGTAATACAACGCAGAATGTCATTGTCGAAATGGGAACGCGTAAAAATGCAACATTCACTGTTAAGATAACGGATAAAACTCCAGATGAAGTAGATACTTTTGAAGTCAAAGTCGCTCCTGAGAGTGATGTATATACAAATCTTCTTGTGGATCCTGCAACTGGCTATGCCTCTCAGCAGTGGCAGTACAAGAAAGCTGTCAAAATTGTTGATGTAGGAACCGTTACTAAGAAAAATTTTAATATTCCTTTAATGCTGACTGCTTCAAGTCAGTCAGTTAATGTTATGCTTAATGCGTTTGACGCTAATGGGGACACGCTATATAGTCGTACTCTCACGGACGTTCCTCTTGAGCAAGGACATAGGACTGTCGCAACAGGTACATTTTTCTCGCCTGTAGTCACTACCTCATTCACATTCGATGTGGTTGAGATCAATGATACAATTTCCCTTGATTAAATGTCTAAAGTCTGCTGTCTCCTTTTTGTCGTGTTGACCTTCTGGTCATGTAGGACTCGGAATGTTGTGACGAATCCAGAAGAAACACGGACTGTTGACCGCCCGAGAACAGCAAGTGACGTCGAAATTATCGATACCATCTCCATCGAACTGGACGATACTGTTCCTGTTGACTCGCTCATTACTCCGGGTATGCCGCTTGTCAATCGTTGGCCAATGCAATATGAATGCTTTGATGGTCATTTCGTTATATTTACCGATTCGCTCTCTTCTCGTGTTGCGGAACTCACATTGATGTCGCTTACCGATTGGGCGAAAATAATGTCAGCTTATAGCGAAACGCCAGAGGTGGCATCCGACACTGCAAAATGTTATACGGAGTTTGGTCTTGCTGGTTGGACAATACCTACCGAGACTATGGCTCGCAGAATGAAGGAGCAACTCTCTCCGGACGAGATGAACGTTGAACTGGCAGCAATGTATGGTGATGAGGTTCATGTAACAAATGGCTCATCCAATGCCCGTTATCTTTGTGAGGAGGCAACAAAAACGTTCTCTTTCGCTGAAAATACTAAAATAACAAAGGCGGGAGCAAAAACCAAATATAGACTTCGGTTGGTGCACACAATCCGTGTCGCACGTATTTAGATATAATGATTATGAGAAAATTTGAAGACATAAAGATTTCTGTGGCAGGTACTGGGTATGTTGGTATGTCCATCGCTACACTTTTGGCTCAGCATCACGAGGTTACATCTGTTGATGTCGTTCCTGAGCGTGTTGATATGGTAAACAACAAGCGTTCGCCTATTCAAGATGATTATATCGAGAAGTATCTCCGAGAGGTGCCTCTCTCGTTGAAGGCGACTCTCGATGCTAAGGCAGGTTATGCTGATGCAGACTTCGTAATCATTGCTGCTCCAACCAATTACGACCCTCAGAAGAACTACTTCGACACATCGCATGTCGAGGAGGTCATCGACATTGTCCGTGAGGTCAATCCTCATGCGATAATGGTGATAAAATCGACTATTCCTGTTGGCTATTGCCAAAGGTTGTACGAGCGTTATGGCAAGGATCTGAGACTCCTGTTCGCACCAGAGTTCTTGCGCGAGAGCAAGGCTTTGTACGACAACCTCTACCCATCGCGTATAATAGTTGGAACTCCTAAACTTTTCGAAGTGAATAATTTGCAGGAATTGGAGGATGCAGCACGTATGTTTGCTAAGCTATTGCAGCAGGCAGCAATAAAAGAGGATATCCCTACACTGTTCATGGGTCTTAAAGAGGCTGAGGCAGTTAAACTGTTCGCCAACACATATCTTGCATTGCGTGTCTCTTACTTCAACGAACTGGATACTTACGCTGAGGTTAAGGGACTTGACTCTAAGGCGATAATAGAGGGCATAGGACTCGACCCGCGCATCGGCACACACTATAACAATCCTTCGTTCGGCTACGGCGGCTACTGCCTCCCAAAGGACACGAAGCAGTTGCTCGCTAATTATCAGGATGTTCCTCAGAATATGATGTCGGCTATTGTCGAGTCGAACCGCACGCGCAAGGATTACATTGCCGATGCAGTCCTTCAGAAGGCTGGATGGTACACCGAGAACGGTCAGTGGGATTCCGCCCGCGAGCATCAGTGTGTCATTGGTGTCTATCGCCTGACCATGAAGTCAAATTCAGACAACTTCCGTCAGTCGGCTATCCAGGGTATCATGAAGCGTATCAAGGCAAAAGGTGCCGAGGTCATTATATATGAGCCTACTATTGAGGATGGCTCCACATTCTTCGGCAGTCGTGTTGTCAACGACCTCTCCGCATTCAAGTTACAGAGTCAGGCTATTATCGCAAATCGCTACGACACCTGTCTTGATGACGTTCGCGACAAAGTCTATACACGCGACATCTTCGAACGCGATTGACGTCTCACGCAGAACTAATAATCTTACGCAGAATTCGCAGAACTCGCAGAAATTTTACGTGAAATAATTTTACTTTGCTGATCAATTTTAACGAAGATGATTTAATGGATGGAATTCATAGAGTAGTGAATAATTATCGATAATATTCCTTTATTCTGCGAATTCTGCGTGAAATAAGAAATTACAAATGAAGATACTAATAACCGGATCAGCTGGATTTATCGGGAGCAATTTGGTACTCAGATTGCTGAAGACAGAACCCGGGCATGAGATAGTCGGTCTCGATAATATGAACGACTACTATGATGTAAGCCTCAAGGAATATCGTCTTCAGCAGATTGATGCTTACGTCAAATCTCATCCTGAGTGCACATATCGCTTCATCAAAGGCAATATTGCAGATAATTCTCTCATCGACAACCTCTTTGCCACAGAGCACTTCGACATAGTGGTCAATCTCGCTGCCCAAGCTGGTGTCCGCTATAGCATTGAGAATCCAGACGCATACATCCAATCCAACGTCATCGGCTTCTACAATATTCTTGAGGCTTGCCGTCACAATCCAGTGCAGCACCTCGTATATGCTTCATCCAGTTCGGTTTACGGTGGCAACAAGAAGATACCGTTTGCAGAAACTGATATGGTTGACAATCCAGTATCCCTCTATGCTGCAACCAAGAAGAGCAACGAACTCTTCGCACACACATATTCTAAATTATATGGTATCCCGACAACGGGACTCAGGTTCTTTACCGTATATGGACCTGCTGGACGACCAGATATGGCATACTTCGGTTTTACCAATAAACTGATTAAGGGTGAGATCATTAAGATATTCAACTATGGCAATTGCCAGCGCGACTTCACCTTTGTTGACGACATTGTCGAAGGCATCACCCGTGTAATGCGCAAGGCTCCGGACCTCACAGCCGATGGTGTCCCATACACAATATATAATATAGGTGGCTCGCAACCCGAGAACTTATTGGAGTTCGTCCAGATATTGCAGGAGGAGCTCGTTCTCGCTAAGGTTCTCCCTGAGGACTTCGACTTCGAGACACATAAGGAACTCGTTCCAATGCAGCCTGGTGATGTCCCAACAACGTATGCTGATGCTACAGCACTCGAACGCGATTTTGGCTTCAAGCCTCACATCACTCTTCGTCAGGGATTGCGCAGATTTGCTGAGTGGTACAAAGAATTTTATAAGATATAAAGGTCTATGAATATATTAGTTACAGGAGGCACTGGCTTCATCGGTTCACATACGGTTGTCGAACTGCTCACTGCTGGCCATCAAGTCACTGTCATCGATAACCTAAGTAACAGTAGCGAGGATTCTCTGAAAAGAGTTGCCGAGATATGCGGAGTCGAGTCTGTCCCTTTTATCAAATGTGATATAAGAGACCGTGAAACGCTCAATCAGGTCTTCGAGTCGGACGCCTTTGATGCTGTCATTCATTTTGCCGGACTTAAGGCAGTGGGGGAGTCTGTCGAGAAGCCTTGGGAGTATTACGACAACAACATCAACGGCACTTTGATATTGCTCGATGTGATGCGCCAGCACAGTGTCAAGAACATAATCTTCAGTAGTTCGGCTACTGTTTATGGTGATCCGCAGGAGATTCCTATCACCGAGAATTGCCCTAAAGGTCAGTGCACTAATCCATACGGCTGGACGAAATCTATGCTCGAACAGATTATGATGGATATGCAACATGCCGACCCACAGTGGAACGTGGTGCTGCTCAGATATTTCAACCCGATAGGTGCCCATCCATCCGGACTCATTGGCGAAAATCCAAACGGCATACCGAACAACCTCATGCCATACATCACACAGACAGCCATAGGCATCCGCAAGGAACTTGGAGTCTTTGGCAATGACTACCCGACACATGATGGAACAGGCGTTCGCGACTACATCCATGTGGTTGACCTCGCCAAAGGTCATGTTGCAGCCCTTCAGGCAATTACAGGCAAATGTGGCATCGAGATATTCAATCTCGGCACAGGCACTGGCTATTCAGTGCTCGATGTAGTGAAAGCCTTCGAGAAAGCCAACAACCTAAAGGTTCCATGCGTCATCAAACCGAGACGTGCCGGCGACATAGCCACATGCTATTCCGACCCAGCCAAGGCATTCAAGATTCTGGGTTGGCGTGCACAATACGGCATCGAAGACATGTGTCGCCACAGCTGGAATTTTCAACAGAAAATCAAGTGATTACAACTCGATAGTTGGGGCGGAACTGTGTGGGTATTTGTTTTAGGCAATATTTATTTTTCATGAAGATATTAGTAACAGGAGCGAA
>JAZRYS010000266.1:0-1140 GCA_045600865.1 Candidatus Aphodosoma sp. | reverse complement strand
TAAAAGAAGAAAATAGATCGATAATTTTTTCATAATGAGTGTGTATAAATAAATAGTTTCACTTCTCGTGGTGCAAAGTTATGAAGATTTTGCGGATGTTGACTATTTGATTTACACACTTTAAGAAATTCGTACTCTCTGTAGCGTTAATTTTATTTAATCGTAACGAGTTTTTGAGTTTATTTCAAATATTCGGTTCCTGTATGTTGGTAAGGTGGTAAAGAACAGACACCATTAAAGTACTACATTGAACGTCCAGCCGAGTAGCATGATCATCAAGGCTACTGAGCCGAAGAAGATGCCGATGAGTCGCCAGGTCATTACTTTCTTGAGCATGGTGGCTTCTGGCAAGGATAAGCCTACGACAGACATCATGAATGCGAGAGCTGTGCCGAGAGGGATGCCTTTGGCTACGAAAACCTCTACGACGGGGACGATGCCGGCTGCATTTGCATACATCGGCACGGCAATGAAGACGCTGGCCGGAACGCCAAAGATACCTGCCTTTTGCATGAAGTCGGCAAAGAAATCCTCTGGTACATAACCGTGGATGGCAGCACCGATGGCAATGCCGATAAGGACATAGAGAATGACTCCACGTACGATACCGAGGGCTTCTTTTACGATGGCTGGTAGGCGCTTCATAAACGGAACGTGCTCTGACTCAAATTCTTCGTCAGCTTGCATCTGCATCTGTTGCATCTGGATTATCCATGGCGAGAGGTATCGGTCGAGTTTCATCTTGCCCAAAACGAAACCGCCGATTGCTCCCATCAGTATGCCGCAGAGGACGTAGATGGCGGTCACCTTAACGCCAAACGTGCCGAGGAACATAGCAACGGCTACTTCGTTGACCAATGGTGAGGTGATGAGAAAAGCGAAAGTCACACCCAATGGTATGCCGCCCTTAATAAAGCCGATAAACAGCGGTATGCTGGAGCAGGAGCAGAATGGAGTGATGGCTCCGAAGATGCTGGCCATGAGATATTGGAAGCCGTACATCTTGTGTGCAGTTAGGTAGTTGCGCAGTCGCTCAATGGGGAAGTACGCATTGACCACACCCATCACAATGCTGATGAGGAAGAGCAGCAGGACAATCTTAAGCGAGTCATAAACGAAGAAGTTGATGGCTTCGCCAAG
>JAZRYS010000265.1:0-1029 GCA_045600865.1 Candidatus Aphodosoma sp. | reverse complement strand
CAGCAAGCAAAAAGTATTTTGTATATGGCTGATCCTGAAACAAAGAGTCAGAACCTCGCCATGGCACAAACAAACATCAAACGTCTTCTGCAAGGTGAGACGCCGAGACTCATCGATGAATGGCAGCTGGCTCCTCAATTCTGGGATGCTGTCAGAAACGAAGTGGACAAGAGAGATGAAGATGGACAGTTTATGCTTACAGGCTCGGCTGTACCACCAAAACAGGATGAGATTTTCCATTCAGGTACGGGGCGTATGTCATGGCTTAAACTTCGCACGATGAGTTTGTGGGAATCAGGAGACTCTTCGGGTGATGTTAGTCTTGGTGCTTTATTTAAAAATGCAGACTCCGTAGATGGAGCGAGCAAGATAGATATTGATCAGCTGGCATTTCTGACTTGTAGAGGAGGTTGGCCAAAAGCAACTCTAAAGAAAAGTAAAAAGGCTGCATTGTTGCAAGCAAAAGAATATTATGAAGCAGTATACCGTTATGACATTTCCAGAGTTGATGATGTTGAGCGTGATCCGGAACTGACAAAGAGACTTATGCGTTCTTACTCCAGGAACCAGGGATCTCAGGCAAGTGCTGGTACGATACTGGCGGACATCAGGGCTAATGAAAGTGACGATCTTAGCGAAAACACAATCTATTCATACATCAAAGCCCTGAAAAAGATATTCGTAATTGAAGATTCACTTGCATGGAATCCGAACTTACGTTCCAAGACAGCTATTCGCACTTCTGATACAAGGTATTTTATTGATCCTTCCATAGCTACAGCTGCTCTCGGCCTCGGTCCTGACGACCTTATCAATGACTTAAACACTTTTGGATTGTTCTTTGAGACGCTTTGTGTTCGCGATTTAAGAGTATATGCAGATGCTTTAGGCGGCACTGTTTATCATTATCGCGACAAGAGTAATCTTGAATGTGATGCCGTAGTTCATCTTGAAAATGGTTCGTACGGACTCATAGAAATCAAGTTGGGAGGCGACACTTTGATAAAAGAAGGTGCAGAGAATTTGCAA
>JAZRYS010000264.1:0-1261 GCA_045600865.1 Candidatus Aphodosoma sp. | reverse complement strand
ATAGTTGGGGCGGAACTGTGTGGGTATTTGTTTTAGGCAATATTTATTTTTCATGAAGATATTAGTAACAGGAGCGAAGGGGTTCGTGGGTAAGAACCTATGCCTGGAGCTTAAGAACATTAGAGATGGGAAAGCCAGATGCTACGGCGACCTGTCTGTTGAAGAGGTGTTTGAATATGACATTGACTCGACTCCGGAGGAGCTTGACAGATATTGCAAGGAATGCAATTTCGTGTTCAATCTGGCGGGGGTTAATCGTCCTCAGAATCAGGAAGAGTTCATGAAGGGCAACTTTGGTTTTGCTTCTACATTGCTCGACACCCTCAAAAAACATCACAACACCTGTCCGGTGATGCTGTCAAGCTCACAACAGGCTTCACTCACAGGGCGTTTCGGGAACTCTGAGTATGGCAGAAGCAAGAAGGCTGGCGAAGACCTCTTCCTGCAATATGGTGAGGATACAGGAGCAAAGGTGTTGGTTTATAGGTTCCCGAACCTTTATGGCAAATGGTGCAGACCAAACTACAACAGTGCAGTTGCAACATTCTGCAACAACATTGCAAATGACTTGCCAATCACAGTCAACGACCCAAGTGTCGAACTTGAACTTCTCTATATCGACGACCTTGTTGCAGAAATGATTGCCGCCCTCAAGGGTCAGGAGCACAGGTGCGAGTTCAACGGCCTCGAAGTAATTCCTATGTCTCACGCAGAATGCGCAGAAAACGCAGAAAACAATTCCCTTGATTCCGCGGGTTCTGCGTGCAACAAGACAGGTGGTCGCTACTGCTACTGTCCTGTGACCCACAAGGCTACCCTCGGACAGATAGTTGATTTGCTCCATCAGTTCAAGGAGATGCCAAAGACTCTCCTCATACCAGAAATCGGAAAAGATTCCTTCGCCAAACGTCTCTACAGCACCTATCTGAGTTACTTGCCAAAAGAAGGAGCAATCTTCGACCTAAAGATGAATGTTGACAACCGTGGCAGTTTCACTGAGCTGGTTCACACTCTCAACTGCGGACAGGTCAGCATCAACATCTCGAAGCCAGGAATCACCAAGGGTCAGCACTGGCACCACACAAAGTGGGAGCAGTTCATCGTGGTCAAGGGCCACGGGCTCATCCAGCAACGCAACGAGAATGACCCAGATGGCAAGGTTCTCGAATTCGAGGTCTCAGGCGACAAGATACAGTCCGTCATCATGCTCCCGGGCTACACACATAATATAATCAACCTCTCCGACACAGAGGATTTGGTG
>JAZRYS010000263.1:0-32678 GCA_045600865.1 Candidatus Aphodosoma sp. | reverse complement strand
TTTTCAAAGTATAAGTTATCGGCAGAATGTCATCACATCCTCTACAACTAATTACCCATCTTCAAAGGGTGTTATAGACTATGTGAGTGGTCAGTTGTCTCCTATTGCGAATCAAATCGCACAAAGACCTACCTATACGGAGATATTGCCACTTATCGCAAGCAAGGCAGATGCTTCTGCCCTTGCCTTGAAAGCCGACAAGATGAGGTTTGATAGTTCGTTTGACCCTAATGACGGAAACTTGTCATGTGAGCCAAACACATACTATTACATCAATGGTGCATTGACGGATAGCCACTACATTATGGTGTACACCGAATCAAGCGAGACCACGCCAACGGATGAGGTAGTGATAGAGTTCTTCACGGGAGCAACTGCACCTACCTTTGAATGGATGGATATTGGTTTTTGGGTTGGTGGCTCGCAACCACAAATTGATGCAAACAAGCACTACCTTGTGAGTGTGCAGAGGGGCATCGGCATAATTACGGAGGTGTAGTATGAGCGAGTTACGAAGAATGCTGATGGCGAAGAAGAAAGGAGGATTGCCACCTGGGGTTGTCCTCTATGACCGACTGATTGGAGACGGAACAGCGTACATTGATACTGGTATAACACCATTGTATGCGACTGACAAGATTTCCTTTTGTGCAAAACTTGACCAATATAAAGGTGCTACTTTCATTAATGCTGGCTCTGGTGCAAATCGGTTTGAAATATATGGCTCATCTTCCACAACAAGAAACTTCTATTATGTATCATATCCAGCATCTGCACAAAGGAATTGTAACTTGCCAAATTACATTCAGTTCTTCAATGAAGGGTGGATTGATATGGCAAGTGGCACATCTAACTTTGGCGGAGTTGCAAGTAGTGGATTGAACAATAATACGCTTACACCAACTTGGAAAGCAAGTTCTTCGCTAAAGATAATGTATAATTACAAATCAACATTCAAGTATTTCCGATATGAAAGAAGTGGGGGAATAATCATAGATTGGCATCCTTGCACCTACAACGGAGTGGCAGGTATGTGGGATATGGTCAACAACACTTTCCACGGCAACGCAAATACAAGTGGGTCATTTTCAGTAGCAAACGATTAGAATTATGAAATACATTAAAGACGGAATCATTAGCGAGTGCAAGGTCATTCGCCTTGACAATAGATGGATATCAAATCCAAGAGCAGAGCAGATAGCACAAGCAGGGTGGGTGGAGTATGTGCCACCTACAATTGAGCCTTATGTCCCTACCTATGAGGAGAAGGTGGTCAATGCCATTAGGGAGAGGTACACCATTGATGATGAACTCGCCATCCTTCGGCAGAGAGACTCAAAGCCTAACGAGTTTGCAGAGTACAACGAGTATTGCGAGGAGTGCAAGAGAAACGCAAGGTAATGGACATCAGCATCTCCAAGAACAACATCCACATTGAGGACTCCTTTGAGACACCGAAAAGGGACATCAAGGGAGACCTTGTTGTCATCCTTCAATACGCAATGAAAGAAGGTTGCGAGGTTTGCAATAGATCCATTGCATCTCTCGTTCTTGAGTGGGTTGCACACAACTTTCTCTACCGTCTCCATATCCAAAGAGCGAGGACAAAGGATGTGGACTTGAACTTTCCCCAGAGCTGGAAGGAGAAGGTGTTCTATCCAATCATAGGTGTGGTCGGTTACCTGTTCATACGATAAGAAGAAGGGTGGAGAAAAAACTTCACCTTTTTTCATATCTTTTGAAAAATAAATTTGGTAAATCAAAATATTATACTTACATTTGTATTGTTGAAGGAGGGCAACCAACCAATTGCACATACCAACCGCCCACCCGGAGACACAAGTTAAACACATTAAATCTTTATAGAAAATGAACACAAAAATTTACTCCGACTCAATTTTTGGAGGACTCAAATGCGAAGAGAAAGACCTTACAAGAAAGGAAATCCTTGACCTCCGTCAGTCTATTAAGAGAAATCTTGCAGAATGGTTTTCTTGGGACAATTACAATGAGAAGTTCCGTCACTTGGTGATTTCTGCTGAATTTGCGGATGTAGTTGTAGTCTATACCAATGGCTACCTCATGGCAGAAGATGAGTTTGAGACCAAGGTTGCCACAAGAAAGGACATCTTCTTTGCAGATGTAAAACATAGAATATAATAACTCCGGGAGGGGGGCAACCCCTCCCTTTATAAACGCATTGATATGAAAAAGAATGATTTACCACCACTCCCCGGTTATTTTAAGATTGGAGACTCTATCGTTCACAATAGCATTGAGAGAGAATATAGAGAAAGGAGGAGAAAGGAAGCAGAAGAAGAGAAAAGAAGAGAGGAAGCGAAGAATACCTTTTGGATTTTCCCGGTTATCTTCATTGTATTCATTACTTTGTTGATAGTTCTTACTCAATTAGGCGTACTATGACACACGGAGGAAAAAGAGAAGGAGCCGGCAGAAAGGCTCTACCAGAAGGAGAAAGGAAGGTGCAGATGGTGTTCCATGTCACGCCTTCAACGAAAGACAAGATTCTATCCTTGAGCAAAGAGAGGAAAATCCCATTGGGTAGGATCATTGATGAACTGATAGAAGCATACTGATATGAAGAAGAGTGAAATCTGCGACCTTTTACTTGCGAAAGTGAGCGAGGTCTGCGAGGTACACAAGGAAAGCATCATTCAAGGCGTGAAACTGCAATCCGTAGTGGATGCGAGAGTTCTTGCGGTGCAGTACCTCCGAAGAATCGGCTTGTCTGCTGATGACATCGCACACCATCTACTGATGAGGCAGAACATAGGGCAAGAGCCAACACTTGCGGAGATCAAGAAGAAAAGCAAGTCCATTGAGAAGATGTTTGACTCATATTCAAGGAGATGCCTTGAGTCCTACGCCTTCTGCCTAATGAGCAAGGACATCAAGGATTGGTGCAAGGAGAAATACAAGGACTACTACCTTTCGTGGATGAAAGAGCCACCGAAATAGAGAATAACTACCGAAGAAAAACCCTACCAACTTTTTGGTGGGGTTTCTTTTTTGTGGCGAACTTTGTGAAAAGCCAGCTCACTATGGAACAAGAGATACTTGACAAAATCATCTACGGCCTCAAGGTGGCCAATGACAACATCCTCATCCTATATGAGAAGATGGAGGAGATGCTTGAAATCTTCTCCAAGAATGAAGGGTTTGCAAATTGAGCAAATATCACTACCTTTGCAGAGGTGGGGGTTGTGTCCCACCAATGTATAAA
The DNA here is from genome assembly GCA_045600865.1 of Candidatus Aphodosoma sp. Classification (GTDB taxonomy): domain Bacteria; phylum Bacteroidota; class Bacteroidia; order Bacteroidales; family Paludibacteraceae; genus Aphodosoma. The sequence continues at coordinate 29,434 of JAZRYS010000263.1, read as the reverse complement.
GATTTGGAGAGGCTCTGGAGTATGTGACCAGAGTCTCTTTTTTTGCACTTTTTGATTCATTTTTGAGCAAAAAATCCTTAACGGAAATTAACGAAATCCGTAACTCATTGAAAGTAAGTATCCCCACGATTCGCATCGTAGGGATACCGCAATTCTAACCTAATCTTACACTCAATCATTACCCTATCTACACAGGATGCCGATTCACGCAACCACACACCACACCCTTATTTCATATTTACTCATATATGGTATTTTATGATTTGATTTTTTGACTTATTTTTGAGCAACCAAATCTTTGCTCAAAACTATGATCACCTACAAAGCAATCGTTGCTCCAAACTCCAGAAGAAAAGACGGCACTTATCCTGTCAAGATAAGGGTCACCTACAAGGGAGTGGTTCGCAGACTTCCAACCACTCTTGTATGCTATCAGCAAGACCTCACTCGCTCGTTCAAGATAAAGAACGCCACGATCCTTGACAAGGCAAACGAACTCATCAAGACAATGCGAGAGGTGACGGATGACATCTCTCCTTTTGACCTCGCCAAACACGATGTGGATTGGGTGGTGGAGGAAATCAAGGACAGGCTCACAATGGACACATTCAAGTTGGACTTCTTTCAATGGGGAGAGAAATATGTCCTCTGCAAGAGTGAGTCAACACGCAAGGCGTATCTCAATGCCTTGAACACCTTTGAACGATTCATTGGAGAGAGGAAGCTGGACATCAACCTCATCTCTCGCACTATGCTCCTTGACTTCATGGAGTATGTAGACAACGAGAAGAAAGTACATTATGACCCAAGCACAGGCAAATGGGTTGAAGGAGACAAGGAGAAGATTGCAAGAGGTGCATCCTCAAGACACTTGATGAAATTGCAACACATCTTCAATGCAGCAAAGGACAGGTTCAACGATGAGGATTCCGGGAAGATAGTCATTCCTCGTTCTCCTTTCAATACGATCACGAAGGAGTTTCCCCACTCGCAAGGGCAGAAGAGCATCGGCATTGAGTTGATGCAGCGAGTCATCAAGGCACAGGTGGACAACAAGAATGTGAGGGTGGCTCTGGATGCCTTCGTTGTCTCATTCGGTTTGATGGGTGCGAACCTTGCCGACCTATACAATGCGACACCATTCAAGGGTCAATGGGTGTACTACAGGCAAAAGACCACAACGAGGAGAGCAGACCGAGCAGAGATGAGGGTGACTATACCGGCTCCGCTTGAGCCATTCATCCAGAGATTGAAGGAAGAGGAGAATGGGTGGTGGCTGTCCGCCCTTCATAGATTGGCGAAGGATAGCAACACTTGCACCGCAAAGGTGAACAAGTACCTCAAGAAATGGTGCGAGGATGAAGGTCTTGGGCCTTTCACCTTCTACTCTGCAAGGCACACATGGGCATCTCTTGCAAGGAACAATGCGAAGATAGAGAAGGCGTTGGTGGATGAATGCCTGTGTCACAAGGGTGACTTCTCATTGGCGGACATCTACATAGAGAAGGACTACGGCCTCATCCAAGAAGCGAACAAGAAAGTGATGGAACTTCTTGAGTGGTAGATTTACACTTATAGGAGTTTTTATATATAACTATGGAGCAACAAATACAGGATTTCTTTCATAGTATAGGCATTAATGGGTGACACCTTCGCAGAGATGCGAGGGTGTTTGCTTTTATGAAGGAAGCCTTTTTCCGTCATCGTACATGAACAGGAGGTCAATGAGAGCAAGAATCTTCTCTGGGTCATCCTCTATCCTCTTGGCCTCTTGGATAAGTTCATCCGGGATAGTATTTACGATTTCCATGTATTCTATATATGTAGATGGATTTTGGAGTTATTTTCATATAGACAAGTGTGTTGAGAAAGGAGGATGCAGAGATGCACCCTCCTATTCTTTTGCTACTTGTCCGTCAAGGCTTCGCACCAACGGCATACCTTCTTGATGTACGGCATCTGGATATTTCCTCCTCCTGCTCTACCATCCGCAGCGAACCAGAGTCCATCAATTCCGAGTGCCTTGTATTGTGTCACCCGGAATTGCTCTCCTTGTCCATTGTCTATGTAGTACACATCGGTGTCCGTTATTGTCTCCGCGAGTTCCTTGAGCTGGTTCGCAGTCTCCACACATTGAGCCTTCGTTGTTCCCAAGCGAATCCAATACCAATCATCAAATTGATTTGAACTCTTGAGAACAAGCCAATGCGAATTGTTGTGCAAGTAGATCCACGCCCATTGCATAGAGATGACACACTCTTCCACAGGTTTTCCTACTACGGACTTCTTCACATTGAGTTGTGCGAAGGATGGAAGGCTCAAGACAAGAGCGAGAGCCACGATGATTAACTTCTTCATATTGCTATTATTTTAACGATAGACACATCAATACTCTATACCACCCATAGATGAGCGAGGTCTTGACCTTGAATGGTGGATAATCCGGGTTGATGGAACGGCACTCCACCACCTGTGGGTCATCGGTTGGAAACACCAGCTTGACCACCGCACCGTTGCAAGTGTCAAGGCAGAAGCATCTACCCCACTCTATAAACTCATCACTCACCTTCTTTATTATTATGGTAGATCCATTGGGATACTCTGGTGTCATTGACTCTCCGCACACCTTGATTGCATAGTCTGCACCTTTGATGGGAGACACCATCCTCTCGCAGTCATAATCAGTCACCGATGTGGCGAACTCCATGAGAGTGCCTGCAATGGCATCCGTTGGTATGATGGGAATCATCGGTTGGGCAACCGGCTCCTCCTTCTTCTTGTCAAGGGCAGGGAAATCTTTTGTCCAATCTTCTGGAACACCTTGAGGTTTCCCCTCCATAGCGAGTTGAACTTTTCCAATTAAATTGTCCGTCAAGTTCCGCTCATCTCCCTTCATGGCCTTTGACATTTGAGCCTCACTTATTCCGCATAGGTTGGCAAAGTCTTTTTGTGTGCGAACTATTCCGTTGATTCTCAAAGCATTAAATGCTTTTGTGATATACTCTAATTTCTCCATTGTGAAATTTTCTTAAATTATTTTCCAATTCTCTTGCTTTTTCCAATTTTCTTGAATACATTTGCACATACCAACAAATACAAAGGTAATAAAATTATGCCAGTAACAAGTTTAAGAAAGAGAGTTTTGGAGATGGCGGTGGGAGATTCCCTTGTCATTCCTGTGGCGGAGTATGGCTACACAACCATTAGGTCATACGCAAGTGATTTAGGGTTTATGGCCAATAGAGTTTACTCCACCACACGCAATAGAGCAGGTAGAACATACACGATAACACGCAAAGCATAATGCAAACGAATCTGGAAATACTAATCAACACCGCAATTGAACTTGGTTCGGCAAGGACAATGGAATTGCTTGGTGTTACATCCGGGGAGATATCGCAACGCAAGGCGAAGGACACCTATGGAAAGTATTTCGTTGATGCGGTCTTGAGAGGCAGACTTCACCCTTGCAGAATAGGAGATGGAAAGAGTGGCACAAGATACTACAGGGTGGTGGACATTCTCGCACTCAAGACAAAGGATGCAGCCAGAGCGGAGTTGACACTATAAGGGGAGGTCAAAAACGATTAATAGTTAAACCGATCAGTTCTCATTTTCATGCCATAAGGCCTCCCCTTTTTTTGACAACACATTAAAACCTTTATACAAATGAAAGCAATTCACAACATCGCACTCACAATGCTCCTCCTCACCGCACTCTATCTCATATGTGCGACACCATTTGGAGCATACACAGGTATCACATTCACCATCAACTCCATCGTGGTGTTCCTTGTCTTTCCAGCTCTCGCTTACGGATACATCAAGGCGAACCCAGAACTGATGGAAAACAACACATTGTTCAAATAGATATGGAAGAGTTGAAGAAACCAACGCCTCAAGACTTTGAGACTTGGGAGGACTTTGAGGCTGCCCTTGATTACTACAATTGGCAAGTGAGCGAGATGGAGACTGCGAGAGAGGACTTTGCCGACATAGAAGAATAACAAACAAACCTTTATACATATGGACAAATCAGTATTTGAAACATTGAATGCCATCAACTGCAACGAACACATAGAGCAGAAGAATGGCTTGACCTACCTCTCTTGGGCGTGGGCGTGGGGGATAGCAAAGAAGCACTACCCAAACGCCACCTACAAGGTTTATGAAAACAACGAAGGGTGGAACTACTTCACCGATGGAAGGACTTGTTGGGTGAAAACAGGTGTGACAATCAAGGATGAGGAACTCATTGAAATGCTTCCTGTGATGGATTTCCGCAACGCCTCAATCCCTCTTGAGAAGGTCACATCCTTTGATGTCAACAAGGCGATCCAGAGGTCACTCACGAAGGCACTCGCAAGACATGGACTTGGTCTCTACATATACGCAGGAGAGGATCTCCCAGATGCGGAGACGGTGGAAAAGGAAGAGGTAAAGGAAGAACCGAAGAAGGCTGCACCTGTCAAGAAGGCCAAGCCAAAGAAGGCAGAAGAACCAAAGGAAATGAATGCCGAAGATTATTGGAAGGTCATCAAGGCAAAGGCAGAAGGAAGGCTCACACGAACAGGAGGAGACTACAAGGAGACATGGATGAAGATGTACTCTCCTACTCCAGAGATGGTGGCCAAGTTTGACCACGATGTTGAAAATTACAAACTCGCAAATCTTTAATACATATGAACAACAAGGACATAAACAACGCAATAGCACAACTTCAAGAGTTAGAGTATTATCTCGTTGAAGAGTATGAGAACAATGGTGGTGAGGTAACCGACTACACCGAGCAACAGGAGAAAAGCATTGAGGCACTTCGTGAACTCTTGACCACCGAAGGAGTGGACACTCTTGGCCGTTGGCTCAAGTCAAAGGAGGATGAGGTCAAGACACTCAAGGCAGAGAAGGACTATGTTGCAAGGCAGATTGAGAAGGCTAACAACACCATTGACTATATCAAGACACAGGTGTTCAACCTTATGAACGCCACAGGCGTGGACAAGGTGAAAGGCTCGTTAGGTTACGCATTCTCCCCTACGATGTCCGTCAAGACATCCGTTAACAAGGATGTCCTCAATGAGATGTTCATGGAGAAGATAGAGGAGAAGGTGCGAGGTCTCATCCCTCAAGATGTGACCATCACTCTTGGTGCAAGTGTCAAGGCTCTCCCGGATGGAGACATCCTACCAGCTTACTACACAAGAACCGAGTCTCCTTCATGCAGATTCACCAAGCCAAGAGCAAGCAAGGAGGAATAACAATGGGCGAGTGGTATTTCACAATATGTCAAGAGATGAGGGAGATGGGACTCAAGGGAAATGAACTCCTTGTGTTCGCCCTCATCCACAACAGGTCTCACTATGGTAGTGGATGTTGGTATGGCAGCATTGAAACACTCTGCGAGATATGCGGAATCTCCTCAAGGCAGACCGCCACAACGATTCTCAAAAACCTTCAAGACAAGGGATTCTTGAGCAAGTCTACGATCGTGATAAATGGAGAGCCTCGCAACGCCTATGTTGCCCTGTCCAAAAATTGGACACCTGTCCAAAAATTGGACACAATATGTCCAAAAATTGGACACAATATAAAAGAAGATATAAATATAAAGATAGATAGTAATAAGAGAGAGACCTTTAAAAAACCGAGTGTGAGTGAGGTGGCGGAGTACTGCAAGGAACGCAACAACGGCATTGACCCAGAGGAGTTCATAGCACACTACGAAAGCAATGGATGGATGGTTGGAAAGGCAAAGATGAAAGATTGGAAATCGGCCATCATCACTTGGGAAAAATCTCGCAAACGAAAGGAAACCAGCTCACCACACAAGGCCTCTCAAAAAGAATCAGTCTTTGCCCACAACCTCAAGGTGATGGATGCCATGTTCGGCACAAGCAACTATGAGAAGGCTTACGGAAGAAAGGAGGTGATAGATGAGCAATAAGGTAGCAAGGGCGAAGAAAGAAACACCCATCACTCTGGTAGACATAAGGAGAGACTTCTACACCTACCCACGCCTTGAGGCAATAGCGAAGGAAGAAGCAATCGCACAACTCCAGAGAATCATCTACCAAGCATTCCTCTACAGGGGACAACAGGCAGATCCTTCCAACATTGAGTTCATAGCATCCGCCCTCCATAGCGAGTTGATGATTGATGACTCGCATCTTGGGACACGATACATCACGATGGCGGAGATTGACCGAGTGATAAAGAGAGCGGTTCTTTCTACGGAGATGTACGGCATATCGGTGGCCACGATCTACAAGGCAATCATTGACTACATCAACGGAGAAGGCAAGGAAGCCTCAAGGAAAGCGAGGGAACTCAACCGGGCAGAAGGTCTGCTCTATCAAGAACAATTAAAACCAATGCTCACTTCCTATGTGGGCGAAATGTTAAGAAAGAAATGAAACCACAATACAACAAGACAATCAACAACCTTCTCATGGATATTAGGTCAATGGCGAAGGACAACCTACCGAAAGGAGTCGCAAGACAAATAGCAAACCGATGTGACAAGATTGCAGTCACTTGCAGAAGAAAAGGAACGGAGCCGGATGAGGACTTACAGGAGTATAGGAGGTTCAACGCCAAGAGAGCAATCCTTGAGGCATTGATAGAAGGGAGACACCTCTCGCAGATGGACTGCAAGGAGTTTATGGTGGAGGATATGAGGACACCCATATCACACCTCAAGGGAGAGTTCCCAGAGACTCACGAACTCAAGAGTATATGGATCACCACACCTGTTAGGGGTTCAAGGATTAAAGAGTATTGGTTGGAAAAGAGGGAGTCATAATGGAAATCAAGGGAAAGGTTCATTGCTTCTTTGAGCAGAGCGGAACATTCAAGAACGAGTTCATAAAGCTGGGTATTCCGGCAGAGGACTATGACATCCAGAACAACTTCGGTGAGACCAACCATGTGATTGACTTGTTCGCAGAGATAGAAAGTGCATGGGGGGGGCGAGAAAGTGTCTTTGACTCAATCACTTACGATGATTTGATAATGGCATTCTTTCCTTGTATTCACTTCTGCGATGCCAAGACCCTCTACTTCAAGGGCAAGAGCATCTCACAAAAGAAATGGACAACGGCAATGATAATGGAACACAACATCCATTTGGCGAAAGAGAGGGAGGATTTCTTCTTGAAACTGATGAAACTCTGCAAAGAGTGCGATGAGAGAGGCCTCCGCTTGATAATAGAAAACCCATACAACACAAGCGGAATGACCTACCTCCAGAATAACTTCCTTGACCCTACTATCATAGACAAGAACAGGATGCAGAGGGGAGACTACTTTGTGAAGCCAACCGGGTATTGGTTTATTCAATGCTCACCCACTAACGGATTCACCCTTCAATGTGACAAGGAGCAAAAGACCATCATGAAGATGAAACGGAGTGACGGAGCCGGTTTGTGCAGCGAGGAGAGGTCAATGATTTCCCCAGACTACGCACGAAACTTCATCTGCGACTTCATACTTGGAAAGAGGCAACCGAACATAGACCCACAACTATTTGATTAAAGTAAAACATTAAACAAACAACGATATGATAACATTAGAAACAAGAGGTCACATCATTTCCAAAGGAGAGATGCAGACAGGAATTAGCAAAACAACAAACAAGGAATGGAGGAAGATTTCCGCAGTATTTCAAGAGGAAGGCAAGTGGAAGAACATGATGGCGGTCCAAGCCTTTGGGGACACCGCCCTCTCCATTACCCACATCTCACCAGATGACATCGTAGAGATAGAGGTGGAGGTGAGAGCGAGAGAATACAACGGCAAGTGGTACAATGACCTCACCATTCAAGAGTTGAAAGTGAAAGGCACTCCTGCCCGTAAGGAAGAAGAAAGAATTGAAAGTGTGAAAGCAGAAGAGGAAGGACAAGACCTTCCATTCTAAAGGATGAAGGAAACGATCATTGGAGGTGTGGTGATGCTCACCATCATCACCCTCCTCATCCTCAAAGGATTGAGACAGGCAAAGAAGGATAACAAGGAATAGATGAAAAGAATTGGACTCATAGATGTAGATGGAGGAAAGACCTTCCCCAACATCGTATTGATGAAGATATCTGCATGGCATAAGGCTCAAGGAGATGAGGTCTCTTGGTATTCGCCATTTGATGAGAGGTACGATGATGTCTATATGTCCAAAGTCTTTTCATTCTCACCAGACTATGACTACGCCATCAACGCAGACCGTATCCATAGGGGGGGACAGGATATTGCATTGACCTTGTAGATGGGAAAGAGGTTTTCCATAAGGAGCGAGACACCGAACTCCCACAGGAGATAGAGCATATCTACCCGGATTACTCTCTCTATCCTCACCTCACTAAAGATACCGCCTATGGCTTCCTCACAAGAGGATGTCCAAGAGGTTGCTCATTCTGCCATGTAGCCGGTAAGGAGGGCAGATGCTCAAGGAAGGTGGCAGACCTCAAGGAGTTCTGGAATGGGCAAAAGAAGATAGTGTTGTGTGACCCAAACATCCTCGCCTGTAAGGATTGGAAGCCTCTGCTCCAGAGCCTCATTGACACGAAGGCAGAGGTGGACTTCAATCAAGGACTTGATATTCGTATGATGACACCAGAGAAGATTGCGATGCTCAATCAAATCAAGTTCACGCAGATTCACTTCGCTTGGGATAGATATCAAGACAAGGACATTATCATCCCAAAGTTCAAGATGTTCGCAGAGCTGGCAAAGAGAAAGAATGTGCATGGTACGATAGTGTTCACAATCACGAACTATGATACCACGATAGAACAAGACCTTGAGCGGATTTACACCTTGCGAGATATGGGATATTGGGCATATGTGGCAATCTATGACATTGCACATTGCAACCCTATATACAAGAAACTGCAACGATGGGTCAACAACCGATTCATCTTCGCCAAGTGCAAGACCTTTGAAGAGTACCAGAAGAAAACAATAGTGAACGATAATTTACCAACCTTATTCTAAAAGTTATGAAACCAAAAGCAACAATTCCTCCTATGCCCAAGATGAGCGAGGAGCAGCAGAAAGAACAAATCATCCGTTTCCTCTCCCAGAAGAGAGAGTCATTCGTACAGGGTTGCCTGTTCAACCTTTGTCAAGGTAAGGGAATAATGACAACCGCAGAGTCAAAGGTTCTCGTTGACCAGGCAATAGAGATGGCGGACTACCTCTTGGAGAAACTCTATCCACTCAAGGAGGAATAAGAACCACAGGTGAGGGTGTGGAAGGTAGCGGTAGTTCTACGCCCTCACTTAAAAGGTAACGAAATGAAGCAGATTAATGTTGACCTATTCATTGAGTACGATGATGAGATAAACGAGGTGGTATATTGTAATATTGGTGGCAGACACACCATTGAGGAGATGTCCATTATTGTAGCAACATTCAAGAAATGTCTCAAGGATTGGGGATATGATGTCAAACGAAAGGAATATGAAAACGATTGAAGAAAGATTGAAAGAGATTCACGAGAATGAATCTCGCACAGGTCATTATAAGGCAACAAGTTGTTGCGTGAATCATTTTGATTATGGGTATATACAAGGAGCAACCGAGCAGAAAGCCATAGACATTGAGAAGGCTTATAGGTGGTTGCGTGAATATACAAGTGAATACTTTGTAGATGACTATGATTTAGAAGATAAGTTTCTTGAAGATTTTCGTAAAGCAATGGAGGAGTAACTATGGAAAGTAAAAATTTAATGATTGGAGATTGGGTGATGGTTGATATGACTTACCCATCAATGGGAAAAAAGAAACCTTGCCAAGTGACATTACAAGACTTGATTTGTGTTGAGCAAGGCATAGATGTAGAGCCTATCCCCCTAACCGCTGAAATCCTTGAAAAGAATGGATTGGATAAAGTACCAGAGTTGTCTATGGTACTGAATAGGGATACGATGCCGTTGTATCATGCACCTATGTTGCACTATGTCCACGAACTGCAACACGCATTGAGGTTGTGTGGATTGAATGACTTGGCAGACAATTTCAAAATTTAAGGAGGATTAAATATGAGAAAGAAAAAAGAAATTACAGTAGAGCAGAGACTAGAATTTACAAAGTTGCATTATGCGGAGAGACAGCCTTATGCTTGGTGGCGATTCGTTGCGTATGGAGACGAAAAAGCACTTGCAGAGATCGAGGAATCTCGCAAGGCAACTCCAGATGATTGGATACGCAAGTAGGCTACTCTTCTACTATGGCAGTGATGATGTATGAAAGCGAACCAGAACCTCTACCAAAGGACAATGAAAAGAAATTATACACAAGAGCAGATACTTGATATCCTCCGTTCTGCATACAAGGATATTGATGGAACCATTATGAAGTACATCAAAGGATGTCTCAATGAAGATGATAAGATGATTCTTGAAGCAAAAGAATATGGATTCAACATCCTAACTCCTCTTCAGCAAAGCCTGTCCTGTGTAATTGACTTTATAGAATCAAAAGATTAATATGAAAACAATAGAAGAAAGAGCATATGAGTTTGCTTGTAAGAATGATAAGCCATCTTCTTTCTTTTGCGACCTTGAAAAAGGGTACAAAGTAGGTGCTACCGAGCAGAAAGTCATTGATGATGACCATTTGCGTAAGGCTACGAAAATGCTGATTGACAAGGCTTGTGCAGCACATTGTAAACTATGCGATTACTACCTATGTTGTCCTTATGAATACGATGTGTGCTGGGAAAGGAGTGAAATAAAACGAGCAATGGAGGATTAGATATGATATACATCGGCATAGATACAGGTGTCCACACAGGATTTGCGGTGTGGGACTCAAGCAAAAGAGAGCTGGTGGAACTTGACACGATGACCATCCATGAGGCAATCTTCAAGACCTCGCTCTGGAAAGAAGCAACCAACGGAGACATGATGGTTCTCTTTGAGGATGCAAGGCAGAGGACTTGGTTCGGCAAGGGAAACACCAACGCCAAGATGCAAGGAGCCGGTTCGGTGAAGAGAGATGCCAAGATATGGGAGGACTTCCTCACCGACTACGGCATTCCCTTCCGGGCAATACCGCCAATCAAGGGAGCAACAAAACTCACACCCTCATACTTCAAGATGATAACAGGATATAAAGGCAGGACAAGTGAACACGCAAGAGATGCAGCAATGCTTGTCTTTGGCCGATGACTTACAAAAGAGCGAAAATATATATCTACAAGTAGATGGAGACAAGGCAGAGCATTGTGGAGGCTCTCGCAAAGAAGAGTGTGGTAGAGGCAATGGTAGCGAACATTGCCAAGAGTGACCTGTCTCCAGAACTGAAAGACCTCGCACAAGAGGTGTACATCATCCTCCTCTCATATGATGAGGAAAAGATAATGGATCTATGGAACAATGGCGAGATGCGGTTCTTCATCGCACGAATCATCATCAATCAGTTCCGCTCCTCCAACTCCCCATTCCATATCCGTTATCGCAAGTTCAAGGAGTTAAGCATTGACATAAGCAATATGGATTTCATAGATGAAAACTGAAAACGAGGTTGTGGCCGAGTATCGCAACATCAAACAGGAATACGCCTTTGACCCTTCCATCTTCAACAACGATGAGGAGAGGGTTGCAAGAGTCAAGGAGATAATAGACAACCGCCTGTCCATAGTGGACAAGACCATCATCCTCCTCTATGCGGATTGTATGTCATTCCGCAAGCTGGGCGAGAAGATGAAGATGTCGCACATGACTTGTCGCAAGGAGGTGATGCGTATCCGCAATATAATACTCAACGAATATGAAAGAATACATTGACATACTACTCATAGCATTGATCACAATCTACATCGTTGACCTATCCGGGTTCACGCAGTCTTGGAAGGCAATGGTCTCAAAGGCTCTGGGGATAAAGGCTCTCAAGCCTCTCAAGCCATTTGATTGTTCACTCTGCATGACATGGTGGGTGTGCATTATATACTCGCTCATCGTGGGGACATTTTCTCTCGCCACCCTCGCATACATAGCACTACTCTCTTTCCTGTCCATACCTCTTGGGCAGATGATGATGTTCATCAAGGAAGGGTTGATTGCACTCACCAACAAACTCTTTGACCTGCTATGACGGAGATACTTGAATCATTTTCTGCTCTACCATTCAAGGAGCAGGAGCAGACATACAAGGAATTGAGGCACTACATCATCAAGGAGAGGGCAAGAAGAAAGGCCTTGAGGGAGAAGATGGCGTTGGACAACTACATCAGTAGGATGTACGATTGCGTGGGAGTGGAGAAAGACTGCCTCTCAAGAAGCAGAGAACAGGTGATGATGAGAGTCATCGTGGCGAACCTCCTCATTGAGCAAGGGTTTACCACTCACCAGATTGGGGACTTGATGGGGAAAGACCACTCAACAATCTGCTATCTCAAGAGGCAATTTGAAGCATGGAAGGAATTTCCGTCTGCGTTCAAGAAGGAGATGGGAATATACAAAAAGATAAAAGCATTATGAAACTTACAAATGAACAATTCAAAGCCTTGCAGCCATATGAGGGGAACTTCACCACCGCAGTCAAGGCACAATGGTCAAGGCATCCGGGTACATACGCCCTTGACATCATCCTCAATGTCTACAACGAGGTGACAGGAGAGAAACGCAGAGTCAATGGCTCTTGCCAATCGTGCATCCTTCTCCTTCTCCAAGATTGTGGAAGGATATACCTCGCAGACAAGGAGGAGAGGGAGGCAACTCCGGCTCCTGTGAAGAAACCCAGAGCGAAGAAGGCACAATGATATACGATCTAACAAGCGACTTCCATCGCAAGGCGTTCCTCGCAAGGGTTGACTACTTCATGGAGAAAGGGAAGGTGGTTGAACTCGTTGAGCGAAACCTTCGCACCAAGTCGCAGAACAACTACCTCCACCTTCTCATTGGTGTAGTTGCAATGGAGACAGGCAACACCCTTGAGGATGTCAAGACCTACTACTTCAAACTTGAGTGCAACAAGGACATCTTCCAAATCACGAAGGTGGACAAGATGGGAAGAACCTTGCACACCTTGAGGTCAAGTGCGGACTTGAGCAAGGAGGAGATGAGCATTGCCATTGACCGATTCAAGAGGTGGGGAGCGGAAAACGGCATCTACCTCCCAGATGCGGAGGATGAGCAGACCTTGAGGAACATTGCTTTTGAGATGGAAAGAAACAAGGCGTATTTGGGCAAGTAAGGATAAAAACGAACAAGGACACCGCAAATCCTTTCAAGTGGCTACAACGAAAAGACAAGGGGTGTTGATACGATAGAGATACGATGGCAAACAATCCAAGACATATGGAGAATCTTCGCACACCGAAGAAGGGTGAGGTGAGGAATCCAAACGGCAAACCACCGAAATTGGTGAACGCAATCAAGAAACTTCCACCCAATATGAGGGAGGAGGTGTATGGCGTTTTGGCAAAGGCTCTCACCCTCAAGGATGAGGAAGAGGCAAAGAAATTCCTTGAGTTCAAACAAGGCGAGCTGGGGAAATATGGCTTTGTCCTCCAGATAGCCATCAAGCAACTCCTCAAGGAAGGATGGGGATTCGGTGCGATGATGTCTATTATGGATAGACTCTATGGCAGACCGAAGGAGTCCGCAGAGGTGACCCACAAGAGTGACGGATTGACAATAATTGTCAATTCCGCAGAGGAGCAGATGAAACTCACATCATTGAAATCACTTGACATCTAACTATGGAGATGAGGTTTAGCAAGGTATTCTGGAAGATATACGATGCAGCACAAGCCAAGCCTCGCTATATCTCCAACAAGGGTGGCACACGATCAACCAAGACCTACTCCACCCTTCAGTTCTTGCATCTCCTCATTCAACAGGTGGATGGAGCCGGAGATATCACATCCGTAGTGAGTGAGACATATCCTCATCTCCGCAAGGGTGCGATTCGTGACTTTGAGAACATCATCGGCCACCCACTCAAGGGAGACCCACATTGGAGCGAAACTGAACACACTTGGACTTATGACAATGGGGCGAAGATGGAAATGTGGAGTGCCGACTCAAGTGAGAAGGTGCATGGTAGCCAACGAAAGAGGCTCTTTGTGAATGAGGCGAATCATATCTCTTGGGGCATCTTTCAGCAGATGGCGGTGCGAACCTCGCACACTATTTTCCTTGACTACAACCCAGCTTCCGTTTGTTGGATACAGGAGAAGATAGAAAGCAAGGACAACTGCATCCTCATCAAGTCAACATACAAGGACAACCCTTTCCTATCTGCTCAACAGGTGCGAGAGATTGAGGACAACAAGGGAGATGGCACAAGTACTTGGTGGAAGGTCTACGGACTTGGAGAGGAAGGTACACTTGAAGGTCTCATCTATGAGTTTGAACAATGCGACCATCTCCCAGAGAAGAACGAGATGGACAAACTCATTGAGGTGCAAGGAATGGACTTCGGTTTCACGAATGACCCAACGGCAAGAGTTCAATGTGTGGTAGATCCACGCAAGAAAATCATATGGGCGAGGGAGAGATGTTACCAGACACATATGCAGAACAAGCACATCATCGCAGACTTGCAAGAGGATGGTGTTGGTCGCAACATTCCAATCTATGCCGATTGTGCAGAACCGAAGAGCATCGCAGACATAAGTGATGCAGGATTTAATGTCATTCCTTGCGACAAGGATGCTCCTGTGAAGAGTGACAAGTTGAAATTCCAGATACAATGGTTGCAAGGGTGGAAACTCTATGTCACGAAGGACTCAATCAATATGATTAACGAGTTGAGAAACTACACTTGGGCGAAGGACAAGGATGGAGTCACTCTCTCTTGCCCCATTGACACCTACAACCATAGTCTTGATGCTTTGAGGTATTGCATATGGACACGATTCGGACAGGATGCAGGATACGGACAATATAACATATCAATAAGATGATAACAAGTTACAAAGAACTCTCCATAGGTAAGTATGTGGAGATTGGCAAGTTGGTCAAGGATGAAAGCCTTGATGAGTTATCCTTCCAAGTGAAGGTGTTGGCTATCCTTGCGGACAAGAGCGAGGATGAGATTCTAAACCTCCCTCTGGGAGAGTACACCGATATGGTGAGGGCATCGCAGTTCCTTGAAGGTAAG
The DNA here is from genome assembly GCA_045600865.1 of Candidatus Aphodosoma sp. Classification (GTDB taxonomy): domain Bacteria; phylum Bacteroidota; class Bacteroidia; order Bacteroidales; family Paludibacteraceae; genus Aphodosoma. Next base: position 14,329 of record JAZRYS010000263.1, on the reverse strand, counting down.
GATGCGACACTCACGCCCATAGCGGACAAGTATGTTCTTGGCGGTTACGAACTTGTGCCGACAAAGGACATCCGTAAAATTATTACGGCTCAATATGTGGATTTCCAAGAATGGAACAAAGCTGGTGCGGATGATCATATGGTGGAGATAATATCCTGTTTCCTTGTGCCGAAGGGCAAGGCGTACAATCAAGGATATGATATCGTGGAGGTGCAAGAGGCAATCCGCAACAATATGAGTGTGGCGGAGGTGCTTGGTCTCATTGCTTTTTTTTTGACCTTGTGGCAAAGGTCAATAAAGTATTCCCTCAATTACTCCAGAAGGGAGGCGAGGAAGATGAAGGACAAGGAGAAGAAGGAGGAGATGCTCAAGAAGATAGCGGAGACGGAGATGCGTTTGCAGAACGATGGGGATGGATTGGAAATGTGGATGCAGTAAGCGAGACTTGCAGATGTTCTTGGGATGATGTTTGGGAAATGCCTGTGATGCAGTTTCTCAACATCCTATCCTATCGCAAGGACAAGATTGCAAAGGAGAAGAAGGACATAGAAGATTGGAAAAGGAGGAATTGATATGTACTTTATTAAGGCGTGGAACTTTGATGAGACTCATCTTGTGCGAGAATACCGAATGAGGTCTCTCTGCGGTGCAAGGCTCTTGGGGTATTTCCTACGGAGCCGGTACGATGTGGTAACAATAAACTACTTGAGATATGGCAGAACTCTTTGAACCATACGAACTGCGACAATGCTTGATGGACATCGCAGAGGACATCCGGGCAAACTATGTGCAACACCTCGTTGAGAGTAAGCACTACACTACGGAGTACACCCTCATTGATTCGGTGCGATGCGAGGTGAAGGTGGGAGATAACGGCTTCAATGTGGAGATGACATTGAAGGACTATTGGAAATATGTGGAGGAGGACACACCGCCACACTTCCCTCCTCTTGACAAGATAAGGGAGTGGATAGACATCAAGCCGATACTTCCCAGACCTCTCAACGGAATCACACCAACAAAGGACGGCCTCGCCTACCTCATAGGGCGAAAGATTGCAGAGGTGGGAACGAAGGGAACGCACGATCTTGAGAAAACGAAGGATGCGGTGATACCATTCTACACCGAGAGGTTGGAAGCAGCCTTGAGGCACGATGTGACCGACTACATCCTCAAGGTGATAGCGGAATGACGGAGGAGGGCGAAGGCTCTCCTCTTTTCATTTACGCAAAAGGCCGAATCTCTATTTCTTGGAAAAACGAGAAATGGCAAATCCAATCTGGAAAGACTACATCGCAAACATCGGTAGCGGAGACTCTACGCAATACCGAATACAGGTTGAAGGGACAACCATCTATGAGGGCGTGGCATACAAGAGACCGAATGACACGCAGACACGCATCAAGATAAATGACATATGTGCAGATTACCTCTTGAACACCTTGCCGAATCTATCACAGGCATCGTTTGATGAAATCACCCTTCCTGTGGAGTTCACCATACAGGTGTACATCATGTTGAGCTGGGAAACAATCGGCACAATCTCATTCTACAACGATTGGTCTTATGACCCATCCTTTGATGTGGAGACAATGGGACTCGCCCACCCTATTAACGGCAAGGTGTCCGCCAATGGGTGGCTCATCTACACCGCTTATGACTCATCATCGGTGTCCGCAGTCCTTACCTTCAAGGATGGCACATCGCAGACTCTTGTGATACCGATAGCCAAGAGCAACGATTTCAACGATGACTTCAATGTTGACTTCTCAAGGGCAACGGCAATGGCAGGTAGTGGCTCTGCCACCATTGACCTCTCCCAATGGGGAGACCTCGCAAAGGTCAAGATAGGCAACACCACCTACAAGGTGGATGACTCTTGCCACCGATACACTCTCCACTACCTCAATGCCTTCGGTGGTTGGGACTCGCTTCTCATTGAGGGCAACCACAAGGAGGAGGACACGATCACTCGCACAACACAGGATGTGGAGTATGACAACACCTCGTTGATGAATAGAGGCACGAAGGTCATCGCAAATGACATCCTCAAGACCTACACACTCACAACCGGGTGGTTGAGTGATGAGGAGAGCGAGAGGATGCACCACCTTGTTAACTCTACCAACATCTACTTGGAGGATACTCTGGAGAAGCGGTTCTATCCTGTGGTGGCTGCGGACAACAACCTTGTCCACAAGACATACAAGAACAACGGAGGAAGGCTTGTGAATTATGAGGTAAGGGTGACACTCGCACAATCAAGGACACGCAGATAATGAGAAAGAAGATTTCACTTTATATCGGTGAGAGGTTGGTGGACTTGGACACCTCCTCTCTCATTCTCTTCAACTACACGATGGAGGATTTGAGCAATCCAACGATTGTGAAGAACTCCTACTCGCAACAGGTGACATTGAAGGGTACGGCAAACAACAACGCCATCTTCGGTGACTATTTCCGTCTTGATCGCAGAATTTCTTTGGAGGGTGGCGAGATTGGAGCCGGATTCAACGCATCACGCAAGACTCCCTTCCAGATATTCGCAGATGATGGGAGCATCCTTGAGAGTGGCTATGTCAAGTTGGATGATGTCATCCGCAAGAAGGGAGAGGTAGAATACAAGGTCACACTCTATGGTGGTCTTGGCTCTTTCCTTTATTCACTCTCCTACGATGAGAACGGCAACAAGAGGACACTCGCAGACCTTGACTATATCGGTGGCGGAGACGGAGAGTTGGACTTCTCCATCAATGCCACATCGGTGGGCAACGCATGGAGAAACATCAACGAGGAACTCACTCCGAGTGATAGTGGGTACGATGCCAAGTGGCACACCATCAACTTCGCACCAGCTTACAACGGAGTGCCGAATGGAGACTTTGATGCGAAGCATGGTGTTTTCTCTCCTACTTCCGTTGGACTCACCACACCGAGAGATGGATACGATGTGAAGCAAGGCTACTCTCTCTGCAATCTTGGTGAATCTCGCACCGAGTGGGAGATGAAGGATCTGCGGTCATACCTCCAAAGGCCTGTCATCTCAATGGATGCCATCATCGATGCAATAGCGAAACCAGAGAACAATGGAGGATATGAGGTTGATGCAAGTGCGGTGTCCGCTCTGCCTTTCCCAAAGATGTGGATGACTCTGCCAATGATGCCTTCGCTTGGCTCGTTCAAGCAGACCACAAGCGGATTGAGCGGAACATTCTTTCCTGTCTCTGCAACTACAGCCAATAGGGTGGGAAGGTATGTCATCTCTGGTGGTTCATCATATGGAAGCAAGTTGACCACAACCGCAAAGGTGCGATTCCGTACATCGGTGACTTCAACCGCAGAAAGGCTCTTGATGTCTGGTGGCACAAGATACACCAATGTGGTTCTTCAAGCGGTGGCTTACGATTCAAACGGAGATATGGTGGGAGGAAGCAACATAGTGGTCATTGGTCGCAATGTCTCCCCAGATGTAAAGAAGCATCTTGAGTTCCTTCGCTACTCTCCCCTCTGGGAAGATGCGGAGACACAATACACATATATTGATAGCAACCCATTCGGTGAATTTGTGAAGGTAGGCACGAACCTCTATGAGTTTGCAAAGGACATAGAGTTCCGCCTCTCCTCATACTCCACCGCAAGGGTAGATGTCTACGCATCTGCGTTCTTGTGCGAGTTGAAGGTGACATCAAAGGGTGTATCCAACCAAGTACTCAACGGAGGGAGACCGGCTCCTTACTCGTTATGGAGTGCATCCTCATCTTCATCGTTAACACCTACATCCGCAACGGCAACAAATGTGGGGATTGTCATATCGGCAAACGCAAACACGATGTTGCGTTCCAATGCTTACATCACGAAGAAGATGTTGCTTTCAAGCACCAAGACACCTGCGGAGTACCTACTTTCCTTCTGCAAGATATTCGGCATCTATCTCTACTATGACAATGCCACGAAGAAGGTCACACTTCTTCGTAGGAATGACCTCTTCCTTGATGAGACAATTGACCTCACCAAGAGGATAGACAAAGGCAAGGACATCACAATCCACCCAATGGTGTTTGATTCCAAGTGGTATGACTTCCGCCTTGAGAGTGACGGAGGTGAGTTCTTTGATGAGTACAAGAACGCAAGAGGAAGAGAGTACGGAGTGCAGAGGGTAAACACAGGGTATGACTTTGATGCCGAGGCAAGGAATCTCCTTGACGGAAACGCCTTCAAGAATGCAGTCACAACCCTTGAGAGAGGAAGGTTCTTCAATTGGATAATTCAAGGAGGCAAGCCTTACCCTTCGGTATTTACCGATGGGGGAAGCAAGTACACCCTCTACAACAATAGCGGAAGCAAGGATTTTGACATACCTGTTCCGTCATCTTCTGCGGTGGTCACGCCATACAACGATTACGGACACACAGGATACGATGTGGAGTTCGCAAGGAAACTGCAACTGCATGATGCTTCCAACAAGCCACTCAACGGAGAGAATGTGCTTGTGTTCTACGAAGGGTTCTCAAACTACCCTTATTTCTCATTGACGGATGACATCTCCGCAATGGATGTCCTCAATGGAGGAAAGCCTTGTTGGCTCATCTCCCCAAGCAATGGAGATGGCGTGGATGTGCCAATCTTCCAGAGGTACACCTATCACCGAGATTTCACGATTGACAACTCTCTTGACTTTGGAGTGCCGAGCGAGCTGGATATCCCAGATATAGCCTACAACGAAGATTCTACGATCTACGAAAGATGTTGGAAGAACTACATCGCAGACCGCTACGATGTGAACACGAAGGTGATGACTTGCAAGGTCAACCTTTCCGGGTTGCAAGTGGGAGCCGGAATTCTCCGCAAGTTATTCTGGTATGAGAACACCCTGTGGACATTGAACAAAATCTCCAACTACTCACTCACCACCCTTGATGCGGTGGAGTGTGAGTTCGTACAGGTAATGAACAAGACAAACTATATAAACGGACAAAGCAATGGCTGATGATAAAGTGATAATCTTGTCGGTTGAGACAGGACAGGCCGTCAAGAATGTGGGCGAACTGCGTGAGAATGTCAAGACCTACAAGAAGCAACTTGAGGATTTGAATATCGGTAGTACCGAGTACCAAAAGACCCTCAAGAACCTCAATGAATCGCAGAAGGCACTCAAGGATGCGATGTATGCAACCAATACCTCAATGGAGGATGTAGCCACAAATGCGAAGGGACTCACAGTTGTTTTTGACAAGCACAACAACCTTGTGAACAAGGGCAACATCTCCTACAATGCCCTTGTCAACACTATGGCCGAACTCAAGACCGAGTGGAGAGCAACAAGTGATGTGGTTAGAAGAGCAGAGCTGGGGAGGCAGATAGACCAAATCAACACCGAACTCAAGGAGTTGGATGCAGCCACAGGCAACTTCCAACGCAATGTAGGTAACTATCAATCGTTGTTCAAGGGATTCGCAGACAAGACGGATGCTTTCGGCAAAGGCCTCAAGGCAGCAAAGGGAGGCGTTGACGGAGTCAAGAATGGCTTTGACGGAATTGCCAAGAGTCCTGCCTTCGGTACATTCGGCCTTCTGGTGACTCTCGCTTTCAAGTTGGCGGATTCCCTCAAGGACAACGAGACCGCAATGGAGTCCATCAAGGGGGCAATGAACGGCCTAAAACCTCTCATGGACTTCTTCTCTGGAATCATTGAGACTATTGCCACCTATCTTGCGGACATCATCGGCAAGGTGATGGAGTTCGTGACCTCAAACGGACTCATTGATAAAGTGATCAAAGGCGTGATGGGTGTCGGCAATGCAATCGTGCAGTATGTTGTAGCACCATTCAAGGGCGTGATTGAAGCCATCAAGGTGTTCAAGGAGCAAGGAGTCAAAGGTCTTGGAGATGCTGCAAGGGCATTCGGCAACGAGATGAAGCAAGGCTTCTCCTTCAAGCAGAACTTTGAAGCCGGTGCTGCAATGGCAGAAGCCATAGTCAAGGGTGCAAAGTCCAAAGTGGAAGATGGCGAGGTGGAGAAGATTGGCAAGGAGGTAGGAGACTCGTTCGCCAAAGGACTTGAGAAGGCCGTTGATGATGCACTCAAGAGACAGGAGAGAAGGCAAGACTATATGCTCAAGTTGCAACAAGAGACGGATGACTTGGTGGAGCAAGATTATGCGGAGACATCTGCGAATATAGATGAGATTTCAAACGAAACCACCGAGACACTTCTAAACAACCTCAAGGAGCAGACAAAGGCAGAGGAGGATGCAGCAGAGCGAGAGAAGATGATTGCACAGGCAAGGGTGGACACTCTCTTCTCCGTTGCCTCTGCCACAAGTGACATCTTGGGATCTATTGCGGATATGTACGAAGCGGATGAGGAGAACGCAGAGAAGAATGCCGAGAAGGTCAAGGCCTTGAGAATCGCATCGGCCACGATTGACACAATCTCTGGTGCAGTTGGAGCATTCATGCAAGCGAGTGCAACACTTCCTCCTCCATATGGCCAAATCGTGGGAGCAATAACCGCAGCGAGTGTGACCGCAGCAGGTATCGCACAAATCGCACAAATGAAGAACAAGAGTGTGAAGAGTGCAAACGCCTCTATCTCCTCTCCTTCTGCGGTAACCAATGCACCGCAGATAGATACCGAGATTACAGGGGTGCGAAGCCTCACAACCGCAAGCGAGGAGGACAGGCTCAACCAGATGGCCTCATCGCAAAAGGTGTACATACTCTCAAGTGACATTGAGGCATCGCAGAACCAGAGGAAGGTGCAAGTTGCAGAATCATCATTCTAACTATTGACTCAATATTGACTCAATAATGTGACAAAGTGACAAGGGGACATTTTTGTCCCTTTGTCCTTTTCTGCCTAAAGGTTTACGCAATAAGTCAAAATTATATCTATTGGAAAAAGTATGATAGCAACAATCAAAGGTCTCCCTGTCTACAACGCCCTCATCACCGATGAGGACACAGGGATGTTCTGCATTTCCCTCGTTGATGACCCAGCGGTGATGTCCAACTTTCTCGCTTTTGAGAACGAGAAGGAGATGATGTCCTACGCAGTCACCGATGAGGAGAGAAGGCTTGTGAGAGGATGCGTGATGAGAGCGGACTTCCCCATATTCCGCAGAGACTCCGGGCTTGGCGAGTACTATGTCATCTACAAGGCAGAGGAAATCCGCAAGATGGCGGAGAAATACCTTGCCGAATCAAGGCAGAACAATGTGAACACTATGCACCGCCATAACTCATTCGTGGATGGTGTGCAGATGGTGCAATACTTCATCAAGGGTGACGGAGTATCCGTTGAAGGCTTTGATGAGTGTGCGGAGGGTTCGCTCATAGCGGAGTTCCATGTCATCAACGATGAGGTGTGGGCATCCGTCAAGGATGGCTCGTTCAAGGGTTTCTCACTTGAGGGCATCTTTGAACTTGTGCCAGAGCAGAGCCAAGAAGAAACCGACAAGAAAGTGGATGTCCTTGAGGGGATGTTCAACAGGGTAATTAATAAAATTTCATCAAACAAAACTATGAGCAAATTATCAAGATTCAAGGCTGCACTTGCCAAAGCATTGGCAGAGTTCGGCAATGTCACCACCGACAAGGGCATCCTTGCGTGGGATGGCGAAGATGACCTCAAGGAAGGAGATGTTGTCTACTTTGAGGATGAGGAAGGCAACCGCATAACTCCAGAAGATGGAGACTACACCACCGAGGATAACAAGGTGATCGTGGTAGTGGATGGCAAGGTTGCAGAAATCAAGGATGCAGAGGCAGAGGTTGCACCAGAGCCAGATGCGGAGCCGGAAGAAGAGAGAATTGAGGCAGAAGGCGAAGAGGCAGAAGAACCAAAGGAAGAAGAGGACAAGGATGCAATCATCAAGGCTCTTGAGGAGAAGGTTGCTGCACTTGAGGCAGAGAACGCAGAACTCAAGGAGAAGGTCGCAGAGATGCAGAAGATGAGCCTCGCAAAACCAGCTCACGCAGAGGTGCAGACATCCGTAGAGATGAAGAAAACAGGCGTGAGAGGACTTGACAACCTCGCAAGAGTTCTCTCTGCAAAGTAAAAAATATACACAAGGGGAGATATTTATATTTCCCCTTTAGAAAAACCTTAAAATAAAACGATATGGCTTATTCAGTTTCAACTCTCCCTGCATATGTGCAGGAGAACCATGACCTCTTGGTCAAGAACTTTGCTCTTGTGGGCAACGGCACTCGTTCTCGCATCAGCATCCAGACAGGCGTGAAGAAGGATGCCTTCATCAACCTTCTCAACCTTTCCCCTGTTCTCCAGAGTGGTGAGGCTTGTGGCTTCTCCGCAAGTGGTGATGCAACCATCTCCCAGAGAACAATCTCAACTGCAAACATCCGCGTGAACCTTGAGTTCTGCGAAAAGACCCTTCTTGGCAAATATGCCGAGTATCTTGTAAAGGTGAATGCGGTTGACAATCCTTTCCCATTTGAGGAGTACATCACTACCGCTCTCACCGATGAACTCAACAAGAAGATTGAGACTCTCATCTGGCAGGGTGACAAGACATCTCACTCAACTGATTCAAACCTCAAGTGGATTGACGGACTCGTTCACATCGCAGGTGCAGAGGGTACACAGGTCAAGAGTACTGACTCAACCTTCAATTACAACTCCGCTTACGATGCAATCGTAGCGGTGTACAACGCACTTCCAGAGGATGTGCTTGCACAGGGTGCGGAGATCTATGTATCTCCAGCTCTCTTCCGCTCATTCATGCAGGAGATGGTAAGCAAGAACTACTTCCACTACAATCCGGGCAACGAGGAGTATGGCGAGTTCCTTCTTCCGGGTACTGATGCGAAGGTTGTTCGCACACAGGGCCTCGCTGGAACAAAGGTGGTTGTCGGCACATACGCAAAGAACATCGTGTATGGTACTGATATGGAGAACGATGCAGAGAAATTTGACATCTGGTTCTCACAGGACAACCGCACATGGAGAGTTGCAGTAGAGTGGAACTCTGGCGTACAGGTCGCTTTCCCAGATATGGTTTACTATGCTAATGTAAAGTAGCCTAATCATAATCGGTAGCAACGAGGGGGTGGGTGGTGTCACCCTCCCCCTTTTTCATTAACAATAAAAGATAGAAAATATGTCTTGCAATAGTCAAACACTTTCCGGCCTCGCAAAAGATTGCAACCCTTCAATGGGTGGCATCGTGGAGGTCTACATCGCAAACAAAGCAGATGTGAGCGAGGTAACCATCTCAAGTGGCAAGGTGTCTGCCATCACAATGGCATCATCTGCCAAGTTCAAGAAATATCAGTTCGCAAGGAATACCGGCTCCATGACAAGCACATACACCATTGACAAGGCGAGTGGTGTGCAGTTTGTCACTACCGACCTTGTTCTTCAGTTCAACCGAATGGAAACGACCAAGAGGGTGGAACTCTCTGCATTGGCCGTTAACGATTTGTGCGTTATCTGCAAAGATGCAAACGGCACATTCTTCTTCTTGGGTATGGATGAAGCGGTGAACGCAAGTGCAGGAGATGGCCAGACAGGAACGGCAAGAGGAGATGCAAACCGATACACTATCACTCTACAGGACAACTCTCTTGAGATGCCTTATGAGGTAGATGGTTCAATCGTATCCGCTCTCGTTGCGTAGGTTTTCCCAGCTCTAAAGGCTTTCCCATAATTGGAACGAGTCCTCACTTCGGTGGGGACTTTTCTTTTACGCAAAACGAAGGAATTATATCTATGATAAAACGAAACAAGATGATCTACTTGAACAATAGTACAACACCGCAGAGTGTCCTCATCCCACGCAACGGATGCGACCTCACAGGGAGGATGATTTTCTCCCTCAAGAGTACGATGTTGGAGGAGGGAACGCCAATAGAAAGCGAGGTAATCGATGATGGTTCATCCAAGTACTACTTCTCATTCTCCGCACTTATCAATGGCATCGCAGAGGGTGAGTATGAGTTCCACCTCAAGCAGAACGGCAAGGTCATCGCAAAGGGACTCGCACATATCGGTGAGTCAACAAGTCCAAGCGAGTACAACAAAGAGTTATCATATGAGCAATACTACGCAGAATAGGAGCAAGGCTGCTTTTTCATTCGCAGCACTTGACACCTACCTTGAGGAGAACATCATCTCGCCAAGAGAAAAGAATGTGGCCTCCAAGAACATGGTTGAGTGGGGAGATGGTAATAAATACCCAGACTACCTTCTTGACCTTTACAATAGTGTGCCGACCTTGAGGTCAATCATCAACGGCAACATTGACTACATCGCAGGAGATGACATCTCCATCCAACCACTCAATGGCCTTCCTTCTGGTAAGATGAACAAGAAAGGAGACCACATTCGTGAACAGGTGCGAGACCTTGCGAAAGACTATGAGACTTACGGAGGATTCGCACTTCAAGTCATCCGCAACTATGCCGGAGAGGTGGCGGAAATCTACTATGTGGACATCCGCTTCTTGAGGACAAACAAAGAGTGCAATGTGTTCTACTACAACGAGGATTGGAACAAGGGAGGAAGGAAAGACTGCATCGTGTATCCTTGTTTCTTGCCTAACCTTGATTGGGCAAGCCTCACACCAGAGGAGAGAAACCGCAACGCATCTTCCATCCTCTATGTGAAGAATGTCCACACACAGGTGTATCCGGCACCGCTCTACGCAGCGAGTGTGAAGGCTTGCGAGATTGAGCGGTGCATTGATGACTTCCACCTCACATCCATCAACTCTGCTTTCTCAAGTTCTGCGATCGTGAATTTCTGCAACGGCATTCCAGAAGATTCTATCAAGGAGCAGATAGAGGAAGATTTCGCAAATAAGTTCGGTGGCCACTCAAATGCAGGTCGCATCATGTTCTCTTGGAATAGAAACAAGGAGAGTGCAACGGAGGTACAGGAGTTTAAGGTGGAGGACTTCGGAGAAAGATACCAAGCATTGAGCAGACATTCAAGACAGCAGATATTCTCTGCATTTAGAGCCATTCCTTTGCTTTTCGGTTTGACAAGCGAGGCGAACACAGGCTTCTCAACCGATGAGTTTGAGCAGAGTTTCAAACTCTACAATCGCACACAGGTCACGCCTGTCCAGAGGATGATATGCGATGCGTATGAGAAAATCTACGGAGCGGAAAAGGTGTTAACAATCAAACCATTCTCCCTTGCCGGTGAGAGTGAGGATAATGTGAACTAATATGGCAGAGATACTACTTTCAAGCGAGAAATTCATCAAGGAGGCTACTTCTTTAAGTGACAATGTCGCCTCAAAATATATCCTTCCTTCCTTGAGGGAGGCACAAGAGAACGGCCTCAAGTCCATTCTTGGAGAGGCACTTCTCACCAAACTCAAGAACCTCTATAAGAGTGGCTCTTTGTTCGGTGCTTACAAGGCATTGGTGGATGAGTGTCAATACTACTTGGCTTACGCCACACTTGTGGAGGTGGCTCTGCGAGTGTCATACAAGTTGGGAAATTTCGGTGTGACCAAATCCACCGACACGAACATACAGGTGGCATCGCAAGATGAGATTGCGAAGATGCAAGAGTACTACCAGAGCAAGGCGGATGCTCGTTGTCTTGAGTTGCAGAACTTCCTCCTTGACCACCGCAATGACTACCCGGAATTGAGTGAGAATCATTGCCACAAGATTCAAAGCAACCTCTACTCCGCAGCATCTTGCGGAATATGGCTTGGCGGAGCAAGGGGCAAGGGAACATCAAAGTGTAGGAGGAGATAGTATGAGCCTCAAGCAGACAATTGAGTTGATTGAGAAGGTGGCTTCATCGCAACCCTCCGTCAATATGATCGTGCAGAATGATGTGTTCAAATTGAACGCAATCCCTCACGCACAATATGGCGTATTCGCTTGGACACAGGGCAATCATGGCGGTTCGGTGGAAAGAGATACGCAGTCATTCGCCTTCACCTTCTTCTTCGTTGACCGCTTGATGGAGGACAAGAGCAATATGGTGGACATCCAGAGTGTGGGCGTGGAGACCCTTTCCAACATCATCAAGACATTGGATGATCTGGGTGTCTTTGCCAATGACTACACCTTCACCACTTTCAACCAAAGGTTCACCGATGAGTGTGCCGGAGTGTTCTGCAATGTGACATTCAATGTGGCTCTTGGCTATGCTTGCGATGAAGAGTATGAAGATAGAAACATAGCGGTTGAGTAATATGAGCAAGGAGATAAAGAAAGGCATCCCATTCTGGGTGTGTTTGGTAACGATGATTGCCACAGGCGTGGCTTCCTTCCTTGTGCCACCTATGGGTGTTATAGATGATTCAGTTCTCAAGTTCATGTGTCTGCTCTTTGGTATGGGTACTCTCGCCCAAATTCCTGTGATCATTAAGGTCGCAGGATATGTGAAGATGACAAAGGGAGATATGACCATTGAGGCAAAAGGTGTAAACAATAAAAACGAGTAATTATGAAAGAGCAATTGAAAGAGACATTGGTCAAGTTCTACGATTTCGCAGTTTTGTGTGTGGCAATCCTCGCCACCATTGGTGGATCTGCGTACCTTTTCTATGACAAGCATTACCTCTTCGGAGTGACCAATCTGCTCCTCGTTGCGATGGCTTGTCCTTACATCGTGAAACGAGCAAAAGACCTTCTTGCGTAGTATGAAGATTCTTCTTGATGCAGGGCATGGGATAGATACTCTTGGAAAGAGGTCACCAGATGGCCTCTTTCGTGAGTACCTGTGGAACAGACAAGTGGCAGACCTTGTGATGAATGGTCTCAAGGCGAGGGGCATTGACTGCGACCTCGTTGTGACGGAGACAAATGACATCCCACTCAAGACAAGGGTGATGAGGGTGAACAAGGTATGCGATGCCTTTGGAGCCGGCAATGTCCTCCTTGTGTCCATCCACTCCAATGCTCTGGGAAACGGCAAGGAATGGATGACCGCCAAAGGGTGGTCTTGCTATACTACGAAGGGCAACACCAAGAGTGATGCGGTGGCGGAGAGCCTCTATATGGCGTTTGAATTGGCTTTCCCAGATAGGAAGATACGCAAGGACAAGAGTGACGGAGACAGCGACTATGAGGAGAACTTCTACATCATAAGCAAGAGCAGGTGTCCTGCGGTGTTGATTGAGAATTTCTTCTACGATAACAAGGAAGAGTGTGCGTGGCTCTTGCAGAATGAGACAAAGGCGAGAATCGCAAAAGCAATCGTTGAAGGATTGGTCATTGAATTGAGCAAGATATGAGCGAAAAAATAAAGGCCATACTCCTTATCTTCCTTGTCTCTCTCATTGCGTTGGGATTGGCTTGGTTGTGTGGCTATTCGTATGGCAAAACTTTGCCGAGAGAGCCAATAAAGACAAAAGTGGATACTCTATTCATATATGACACAATCAAGCAAATAGAGCCAATATCCGTAGAGCGGAGAATCGTTGAGCGAGTGCCTTATGAGGTGAGGGACACGATGCGAGTGCATGACACTCTGGTGATGTGGCTTGAGAGAGAGCAGATACGATGGGAGGATTCCCTCTCCGTTGTGTACGCAAGTGGAATAAACCCACAGGTTGATTCAGTCATCCACTACACCTCGCAGATGGTCATCAATAAAGAGGTGGTCATCCAGAAGGTCAAAAAGACACATTGGGGTGTCGGCATCCAAGTGGGTGGTGGAGCATCCCTTGCCAATGGGAGGGTGGTCGCAAGTCCGTATGTGGGCATAGGTTTGAATTATAACATAATATCGTGGTAAACATATGAGCAAAACAAGTGTGAAAGCCTTGATTGATGCAGTTGTCAAGGCTAATGGAAATGGAGATATAACAGGCACGAACTTGAATGGTGTCTTGACTGCCATCCTCAATGAGACAGGAGGAGGAGGCGGTGGTGGTAGCGAGGTCATTGAACTTCCGTACCTCACAAGTGCATCCACAACGGAAGAGATAATGTCCGTAGTGAATATACTTGCATCCAATCCAAATGGCGAGTTTGTCATTGTGCAAGATGCTTCGCAGAACAAGAAACGCAGAATTGTGGCTTTTGTAGAGGACTTGTCCAATGTGGAAATGGGTTTCTACGGATTCAACTTAATCGTTGGTGGTGGTGGTGGTGAATGGTTTGAGCGAATCTCTATTCAAGTTATTGAGGTTGCAAGTTACTATTCAGTTAACAACACTACCTTGATGTCGCTTATTCCGTCCACAAGTAATTTTCAAAGTATAAGTTATCGGCAGAATGTCATCACATCCTCTACAACTAATTACCCATCTTCAAAGGGTGTTATAGACTATGTGAGTGGTCAGTTGTCTCCTATTGCGAATCAAATCGCACAAAGACCTACCTATACGGA
>JAZRYS010000262.1:0-41761 GCA_045600865.1 Candidatus Aphodosoma sp. | reverse complement strand
TAAAGGGTTAAGGGGTGCTCAGAGCAGAGAAATCCTCTGAAATGCCTTTTTTGTGCCTCTGCTATTTCTCTGCTAAATGTCTGCTATTTCTCTGCTAAATAGCAGAGGCATAGCAAAGGATCAGCGAAGGCATAGCGAAGGCACTGCCTCAGCAGGCCTTTTTGGTCAGACACGTCTGACGATTTCGGCTCTCGTCGCGGCAGCAGCTGACGTGGATCCAACGCCTGTTGCCCTTCGTTTCGAGAATCAGCTGGTCGAACCTGCAATGCTGCTGAATGAAGAGGAACCACTGTCGCAGGTCGCAGGACTCAGGTCGCAGGTCAAAGGTCGCAGGACTTTCGACCTTAGTCCTTAGTCCTTTGTCTTCAGTCGGCGAAGCCTGTATGTCAGCCGCCTCACCGGTAAGGTGCTGACTGTTCCGAACGCCACCGACCAGACTGTTCAACTCCTTGCATCGGTAACCAGACGACACCACCACAGGAGCGTTCACAAACTCACGCAGCGGCTCAAGAACCGTCTGACAGAGATGCTGCAGATTCTCTATCACGTTACGGTCGTCCGTCTTTGTCATGTCCAGGGTGTTATCAACGCCGTTGGCTTTGGCAGTTGCAGAACGTGTGAATTCGTCCAAGGAAAAGTGCTTTGTAAGTTTCATGGTCGTAATTCTCAATTCTCAATTCTCAATTCTCAATTGTTTTCGGGGTTGCCCTCCACTATAATTTTTCCTACTTTTCAAAAAAAGCGGCGAATATTTAAGTTAAGAATTGTTAAGTGTGAGTTTTTCAGCAAATTACATATACTGGAAATTGCTCAAAAATTAACATTACAGCTGTTTTTTTGTTGAAATCATTTATTGGGCGTTTCAGCGTTTCAGCGTTTCAGTCAAAATCCTGAAGGTCATTTTTTCTGCCGACACATTATAATATATTATAATAATATATATAATTACTTCGTAATAGGGGAAAATAGGGGTATGCAAATTTCACTGAAACGCTTGAAACGCTGAAACGCTTACAAAAAAAAACACACTTGAAAATCAGCAGTTTACAAAAATCACGAAAAATATTGCTCAGAAAACCCTTGCCCAATTCAAAAAATATTTGTACCTTTGCAAAAAATTTTCCATGACAGCAGTAGTGTATAAAACAGCAGAAGAAAGACGTGAAGCGAGAGCAAAAATGATTGCTCTTGTGGAAGCAAAGAAAAAAGAAGCATTGGAAAGAATGAATAATTCGAAAGAACAGTAATGACATTCTTAACCGCTTCGGACATCAACAAAACGTCTTATTATCAGGTAACTCAAGAGGACGAGTTAATACTGCAAAAAAAGAGGGATTCGACGAGAACGAGCGCAAGGGCAGAGAATTCGAGGAATACATTGTCCGTCATTTCGACAAGGATTACTTCACAATCAAGGAGTGGCGAAGCGACAAAGGCATAGATGGCCGTTATGCTGAAGCAAACACGAATCCTGACTTGGTTATGACCCTCCATCTCAAGAAAGGCAACTACGATTTCGCAGTAGAATGTAAATGGCGTAGTTCTCTATCCAATGACAGGGTGAAAATCTCATACCCCGAGCAACTGGATCGCTACCGCAAATACGCCAAAGAATCCAGACTGCCGGTATTCATGGTAATAGGTATCGGCGGCAAACCATCAGACCCTGAAGCTATATATTGTATGCCTCTCGACAAAATAGAATCAGCTTCCCTCACTCTGGATGACATGAAACCATTCTACCATAAGCAAGACATCAATTTCTACTATGACGGCAAGACAAAAACATTGAGGTAGGGTCGAACAACAAAAGTTTCGCTTGGACATTTGCTTTTGTTCATGCTAACCTTGCTTTTGATGTTTCGAATTGCTTGCAAAGTTAGCAATCATGCGGGATTGAGACATGTTGTAGTCTGCAATTTGACCTATATGCCGAAAAATATTTTGGGTGACGCATTACCAAAGTCAAGAACAACAAACAGCGGGGATTGTCCCCGCTGTTTGTTGTTATCAGAATCTCTCCAGTTTCTTCATGAGCGAGAAAATCACCACCGCTGCTATAGAGCAGAGGGCGATGAGTATTGTCCAGAGCACCCACAATGGAAGAGAGCCCCAGAGCATACCGATAACGCCCATGAGGTAGTTTCCGATGGCGGTTGCTGCAAACCAGAGACCCATCATCATGCCTTTGTATTTAGGAGGTGCCACTTTTGAGACAAACGAGATTCCCATTGGCGAGAGGAAGAGTTCAGCAAAAGTGAGCACAAGATATGTACCTATAAGCCATTCCGGCGACGCAAACTGGACAGGTGCACCTGCATAGAGTTCGTCTGGCGTTGGCATCCCGACAGAGGCAAAAACCATTACAAGATAGCCAAGAGCCGCAACTATCATACCAATGCCTATCTTGCGTGGAGCAGAAGGCTCCTTGCCTTTCTTGGCAAGAGCACCAAATACAGCCAACGACACTGGTGTAAGTGCTACGACAAAGAATGGATTGAAATGCTGGAAGGTCTGAGGAAGAATATCCATCGACTCAGGCATACCGCCATAAAGCCACCACGCACCACCAAGAGAGAGGATTGCAATAATGCCGGAAATCAGCTTGGTTGAGCCTTTCTCTGACTGGAACAGAGAGAAAAGGGCATATACAGCAATGACAAGCATCACGAGATTCATGATGTTGAAACCAAAACGGGTGATGCCGGTAATGCCTTTGAGTTGCGTATAATCGCGGGCAAAATAGGTAAGCGTGAGTCCACTCTGCTGGAACGCCATCCAGAAGAAGATAACCACTGCAAAGACAAGGCAGAGAGCGATGATACGCTCACGGGTCTCTTTTGCAGACATCTCAGGAACGGCAGTTGCATTGCCAGCGGCAGCAGCCTGTTTGGAGTTGACGTCAACATGCTTGAACCAAGGACGACAGCAAACATAAATCAATATAGATGCTATCAACGAGACACAGGCAACGCCAAAACCCCAATGATACGCCCCAGAGAGAGAATCGATATAATACTGCGAGAAGGCCATGAGATCACCATTATAGGCACCTTGAGCCTCAGCCAACGCCTGATACTGCGAGAGTGCTTCAGGCTGGATTGTGCCATCAATATACTGGTGAGCCCACTGAGGTATCTGAGCCTCGTAGGTGAGGTTCGCCTTGGTGAGGAAATATTCGGTAATCTTTGTAGCTGCGGTAGGAGCAAACATAGAACCGATGTTGATTGCCATGTAGAATATCGAAAAGGCAGCATCACGCTTTGCTGAATATTTTGGGTCGTCGTAAAGGTTGCCTACAAGAACCTGAAGGTTACCTTTGAAGAGACCTGTACCCAGTGCTATGAGGAAGAGGGCAGCAAACATTGCCGCCAAGCCTACGGCACCCTGTGGAGCAGGGAAGGCAAGGGCAAGATAGCCCATGAACATTACGACAATACCCCATGTCACCATCTTGCCGTAACCAAAACGGTCGGCAAGCATACCTCCGAAAATCGGGAGGAAATAGACACACGCCATGAAACCTCCATAGATATTGGAAGTCGTGACAGAAGAGAAGCCAAACTTAGCCTGCAGGAAGAGGGCAAAGATGGCCAGCATCGTATAATAGCCGAAGCGCTCGCCAGTGTTGGCAAGCGCTAAAGCATATAATCCTTTTGGTTGACCTTTAAACATAATTACTTAGCTACTCTTTCAAGCCATTTAACCATACCAAGCATTACGCCCATTGAAACAAGGCAGATTATGAGGAATACCATCCAGCAATACTGGATAGGCATAGCGTTGTACATCTCTGGACCAATCCAAATGAAGAGGTTACCGATAGCGGTAGCACCAAGCCAGAGACCCTGGCAGAGACCGACCATGTGACGAGGAGCAACCTTTGAGACGAAAGAGAGTCCGAGAGGAGAGATGAACAGCTCAGCAACAGTAAGGAAGAAGTACGTAACGATGAGAACCCAAGGCTGAGCCTTAACCCAACCATTGTCTGCGCGGACAGCGTCGGAAGCATCGCGGAACTCAACTCCTGAAGGATAACCAGCATTCATAGAATAGAGAGTGAGGAAGAGATAAGCCAAGCCGGCAATAAACATACCTATGGCAATCTTGCGAGGGGTTGAAATGCCTTTACCACGGCGGTCAAGGCCCTGGAAGAACCACATTATAGGGAATGTAAGCACAATCACGAAGAATGGGTTGAGAGCCTGCCAGATTTCAGGAGCAACAGAATCAGTCTGAACAAAGTCGCGGGCAAAAACTGAAAGCGACTGACCATTCTGATGGAAAGACAACCAGAAGAAGATAGCAATGCCGAGAACTGCAAAGAGAGCAGCCATACGCTGCTTGATCTCTGTAGCCATTGCGCGCTTCTCTTCGGCAGTATATTCAACAACCTGAGCAGCCTCTTTCTTGGCTGGCTGAGGGAATGTCTTCTTGTTGCAGAGGAAGATTACCAACGAGATAATCATTGCAAGAACAGAAGCGATGAAAGAGAAGTGAATACCAGTATTGAATACGTTGATGTACTCAAGGCTGAACTGGGTCATGTCTGTGAAGGCAGATGGGTCAACAACAGAAGCATTGAAAGTCTCAGTGAACTTCTCGGTCAACTGGCCGTCAGCAAGATATTTATGGCAGAGACCAGCCATATCAGAGTTGTAGATGAAATTATGCTTATTCAGCCACCAGCTGCGGAGAACAGGAGCAATGAATGGAGCAAAGAGACCACCTACGTTGATGAACATGTAGAAAATCTGGAAACCAGAGTCACGCTTGCCTTTTGCGATAGCGAGAGCCTCAGGGCCCTCTTTTGCTGCCTCAGCCTCAAACTCATCGTACATCTTGCCAACGATAGCCTGAAGATTGCCCTTGAAAAGACCGTTACCAAACGAAATCATCAGCAGGGCAAAGCATGTGAAGATGAGAATACCCCACCATTCGCCCATGTTTGCAGCACCTGAAGCATCGTATGAGTTGAACAAAGGAATGGCCATACATACATAGCCGAGTGCCATGATAATTAAACCCCACTGGATTGTGCGGTTGTAGTTCTGGGTACGGTCGGCTATAATACCACCGACAAGGCTCAACACGTAGATACCGAAATAGAATACGGCATAAATAACACCAGCTGTACTGTCGGAAAGACCGAACTTAGAAACAAGAAACAACAGGAGAACGGCATTCATGATGTAGTAACCGAACCTTTCGCCCATGTTACTGAGGGCAGCCGCAATAAGCCCTTTTGGATGTCCTTTCATAATGTTTTGTATTTTAAATTATTAATAAGCGGATTGGAATACATCTCAATGATTTTGGCTTTTGCAAAATCATGATCTGCATTTGGTATCTTGGCTATCTGAGCCTCGACATAATCGTTATATTCGCCCTTTGCCTTTGCACCATTGCGGACTTCGAGAGCCCACTGGTTTATAGGGTATATTACATAATTTGAATGTATAATCCTGTCGCAGAGATGGGCAACGGCTGTTGCCTCGTCCTTACGAGAGAGTTTCTGCGAGGCAATCTCGTCAAGCCCCTCGTTGATGGATATTCCATAATGTATGTTGACACGTCCGTGGTTGCCCATAGCACCTGTACTCATGCTTATGACATCATCCATCGGTCCTTTGCGCCACTGGGGATTGTCACGCTTGCCCTGAAACTCTGCCGCCTTGAGATAGTCGCAAGGGTCGAATTCGTAGGAAAGTGTCGTCGGATGAATGTTGAGCAACTTGAGGTTCTCGATGAAAGAGCCACTGCCACTCATGGCAAGCATCTTGAGCAAAGCATCCTGCGTGTTGTCGGTAGAATCCTTGCTGCGTCCCTCACGCTGCGCCATCCATATAATGTTGCCCTTTTCAACGATGGAATGGCGGATATATTCACTCTGGTGAGAGAAGACACGTGCACGTTCCATCATCGGCATATCACCACGTTTTATGGTGAAACTGCGGGAGAGTTTGACGAAACGCTCAATCCACGGACGGGCATAAAGGTTGTCGCCAATGGCAATCTCGCACGTGTCGTTGAAATCACGTATGAGCGAGAGGCTGACAAAGGCAGGGTCTACCGTTATGTCACGATGGTTCGTCATCAGAAAAACGCCCATTCCATCGTCAATCAGAGGCTTTATATTTTCCTGACCAGTGGCTGTAAGGCTTTTTGCATTGACACTGGCAATCCACTCAAGGAAGGGACGTTCCCACTCTGTCTGAAAGGCAAGAAGAGTAGGATATGTATGTGCCTTCTGACGAAGAATATCAAGATTGATGCCTGGCACAAAGCTTGCCGCTTGGCGGAACTCAGGGTCATCAACCAGAAGTTCTATCTGGCGACCTATCTCGTCGCCCTCGTATGGTCTTATATCTTCAAACATGATTCTCTATTTTTCCATCCAAAATTCTGATTATTCTGTCAGATTTCCCCGCCAACTCCTCGTCGTGGGTGACAATGAAGATTGTCTGTCCAAAACGCTCGCGGAGATCGAAAAAGAGGTTGTGCAATTCTATGCGGTTCTGCGAGTCAAGACTGCCGGAAGGCTCGTCAGCCAAAAGCAACAAAGGCTTGTTTATTATCGCCCTTGCCACAGCCACACGCTGTTTTTCGCCACCTGAAAGCTCGTCAGGACGATGTTCTGCCCTCTCGGTGAGTCCAAGATAATCCAGAAGTTGCATAGCTTCGCTGCGTGCCGTCCTGAAACTTTTGCCGGCAATAAGTGCTGGCATCATTATGTTCTCGACAGCAGTAAACTCAGGAAGTAACTGGTGAAACTGAAAGACAAAGCCAAGACGCTGATTGCGAAAACGTGCAAGGGCATTTCCTTTCAGCGATGTAACATCCGTATCATCAATACGGACTACCCCACTGTCAGACTTTTGGAGAGTACCAATAATCTGGAGCAGAGTTGTCTTGCCCGCACCACTTGGCCCCATGAGAGAGACAATCTCCCCTTTGGCGACATTCAGGTTTACACCCTTAAGCACCTCAAGTGTGCCGAAATTCTTGTATAAATCCTTTACCTCAATCATTTCAAGTCTCGTATAACAACACTGCCCATCATGCAGCCAAAAAGTGCCGGCATGTAACTGACAGTGCCTACGTTGGAGTGTTTGTTTGCTTCGCCTTCTGTCTCAATTACAACACAATGGTCAACAACCTCGTCGGAATAGACTACCTTTATCCCCTCGCGTACTCCCAGGTGATGAAGACGCTTACGCACCATGCGGGCAAGTTTGCAGTAGTTGGATTTTGCTATGTCGTCAATCCTTACCCGTGAGGGATCCCACTTGCCACCACTACCCATAGAACTGACTACGGGTATGCCTCTCTGGACTGCCGAATAAAGCAGAAAAACCTTTGGAGCAAGCGTGTCTATCGCATCAACTATATAATCGTAATGAAACATTGAGAGTACCTCTTCTGTACGCTCGTCCCTGAGATATTCCTTCAGCGTCACGACATTCAAGGCTGGGTTGACATCCCTGAGCCTTTCGGCCAGCACATCGACTTTAGGTTTGCCGACGGTGGAATGAAGGGCTATCAACTGGCGGTTAATGTTAGATTCAGACACCTCGTCAGCATCGACAATCACTATATGACCTATTCCTGCGCGAACAATTGTTTCTGCGGCGTAAGCACCCACTCCCCCGACACCAACTACAAGCACTCGCTTTTCGGCAAGTCTCTGCGCACTCTCCTCCCCCATCATCAATATGTTACGCTCGTTCCACATTTATTTTTTCTAGATATTCTAGAACTTCTAGTAAATTATTATTCCCAACAATGCTGCTATGCATATCATCAAGATAGGACTGACCTTCAGCCATTTTGTCACTGCAAAAGCTCCAGCAAACATCAGCCAGGCAATCCAATCTCTGTAACCTTGTCCGAAAGTTTCTTCAGTCATGAGAAGAAGAGCCGCTGCAGCTATCAACCCAATGATGGTTGGACGCAAATAGTGCATAACACTCTTCACCCACGGATTATCTTTCATCTTAGACATCATAACTGCCACAATCATCATGATTATCAATGATGGCAGGACTATGGCAGATGTTGCCACGACACTCCCGAAGACTCCATCCGCGGCAAGATAGCCTGCGTATGTTGCCGTATTTATCCCGATAGGACCAGGAGTGACCTGACTGATAGCCACCATATCAGTGAACTGCTGCGAGGTAATCCACTGATGATGCTCTACAACCTCAAACTGTATGAGAGACAGCATTGCCGCTCCTCCGCCAAAACCAAAGAGTCCTATCTTGAAAAAAGTCCAGAACAGTTGAAGGTATATCATTTCTTCATGTTAGTCAATATTCCCGCCACAATGGCAACAATGATAATATATATAGGCGAGACATGCAATTGCCATATAAGCAAGGCTACCGCCACAGGGATAAGCCCCATCTTCCAGTCAAGTTTTGCAGTCTTTGCCATGCTGAAGACAGGAACCGCTATCAAAGCAATGACTGCAGGACGAATGGCACGAAATGCCTTGCGCACATAAACGTTATCCTGAAACTGCGAAAAGAACATTGCAATAAGCAGAATCATTACAAACGATGGCAATGTAGCACCCAAAGCCGCCACAAGAGCTCCACGCTTTCCTGCAACCTTGTTGCCAGTCAATATAGAAATGTTCACAGCCAGAATACCAGGGGCAGTCTGGGCAAGCACCACAAGGTCAAGAAAATCATCCTTCTTCACCCAATGGTATTTATCCACAACCTCATGCTCTATGACAGCAAGCATGGCATAACCTCCGCCAAGGGTAAATGCACCTATCTTGACGAAAATCAGGAAAAGACGCAGTAGTTGGTTCAATTACTTCTTGGTTGCAGTGTTATCCAGCTTACCAGAGCCACTGAAAGTAAGTGAATATGTTAATATACTTACAGAACCACTGCCAGTAGCATCAGAATGCCAAGTGAGGACATTATTGTTGAGGTCTGCAGTCTTATGAACCAACGAATAGTTCAATGGCAAAGTAACACCCTGAAGCATTGACACGCCAGTAACCTCGCCAAGGTCAATCCGAAAATCAGGGTTGTTTTCGCTCTCAAGCATAAGATGATTGCCGCTAACAAGACCTGCACAGTTATAGACCTTAGACTTGACGATTACCTTGGTCTCATCGCCATCATCTTTAGTTATTGTCATCTCGTCGCTAAACTCGTAAGGGATTGAATCAGGCAACGAACTGTCGATTGTTTCATTACCGGTAGAAGCTCTGAACACACAATTGACCTTCAGATTGTAAGTGCCAACAAAGGCATCACGGACATCGGGATCATTCTTCTTGCAAGCCACCAAGGCTAACATTAGCAACAAAAACAAAAAAAACTTTTTCATAATGCAATTATTCATAATGATTAAATAAAAAATCGTTGTAAGGGAAACGCTGGATGTGAATCTCTTTCACACGTTCATAAAGAAGGCGTTTCAACTCGTCAATATTTACTTTCTTGCCAGCAGAAACAAAAATGCAATTGTCGTCAAGTCTAGACATCCATGTCTGCTGCAACTCTTCAAGACTATAGTTCTCACGACGTTTATCAGAAAGATCATCCTCTTCTTGAGGTATATATGTGAAAGCATCAATCTTGTTGAAGACAAGAACTGTCGGTTTCTGCTCCTTGCAGACATCAAGCAGCGTTTTGTTGACAACCTCATACTGCTCTTCGAAGTTTGGATGGGATATATCAACAATATGGACAAGCAAATCTGCCTCGCGTACCTCATCAAGTGTACTCTTGAAAGACTCAATAAGAGTTGTAGGCAATTTTCTTATGAATCCAACGGTGTCTGACATCAAAAAAGGCAGGTTGTCAATAATGACCTTACGCACAGTAGTATCAAGAGTAGCAAAGAGCTTATTTTCTGCGAATACATCGCTTTTTGACAGCAGATTCATCATGGTTGACTTGCCAACATTAGTATAGCCAACAAGAGCCACACGCACCATCTTGCCACGGTTCTGCCGTTGAGTAGCCATTTGCCGGTCAATTGCCTTCAATTGCTGTTTCAGCAGAGAAATGCGGTTTAGAATTATTCGACGGTCCATCTCTATCTGCGTCTCGCCAGGGCCACGCATACCAATACCACCTTTCTGACGCTCAAGGTGAGTCCACATACCTGCCAATCGAGGCAAGAGATATTGATATTGAGCTAATTCGACCTGAGTCTTTGCGTATGCAGTCTGCGCTCGTTTGGCAAAAATGTCAAGAATCAGATTTGTTCGGTCAAGGACTTTTATCTTCAATTCCTTTTCTATATTTCGCAACTGAAGTGGGGAGAGTTCGTCATCAAAAATGACCATTCCAACGGGATAATCACTCTCTTCCATCAATTTGATATAGTCGTAAATCTCCTGCAGTTTACCTTCGCCGACAAAGGTACGGGAATTAGGATGGTCAAGGCGTTGAAGAAAACGCTTCTGGCATTTTGCTCCCGCAGTATCGGCCAAAAACTCCAACTCATCGAGATATTCCTTAGCCTTTTCCTCCTTTTGCTGAGGAGTTACAAGTCCTACAAGAATAGCATTCTCACAATATATTTCAGTTTTTTCTATCATAGTTTTCCAATCTTGCCGTACGTCGTTCAGATACAATCAACAGGGCTTGCTCGCGGATATCATCTGGCAATTCAATGTTGCGAAGCTGCACACTGCGCAACCACCCGGCAACATCCTGTTCGCGAAGGGTAAAGAACACATCCTCTATCATTTTGTGCTGGCCTTCTGTAAACTCCTCGGCACTTTTTCCAGCCAATTCATCGAGTTCCTCGTCATCAAAATAGAATATCTCCTCCGTCTTGCTGAGAAGTGAATCACGCTCACAGACAGCATGTGCACCACAACAATCATCAGGAATTGGTTTAGACTCCTCTTCGGGTGTCTCACGGTTAACCTTGCGGACATAAACAGCAGCAAAAGCCAACAGAGCCACCAAGACAATCGAAACAACAATAACAACCAAATTCATCGGTAAAATCAGCCAATAATCAATTGATCTATTCCTAATTCCTTACCTATCTCATCTATATAAGACTCTATATGACGACGACGCTTATCTTCGTATATGTCTGCTATGGTAATAAGAATGCCTGTTTCTTCAACATCTCCAAAATCATCATTTATGGCTGTACCGAAACAACGCATTGTGCTGGAGAGATTGATATACGAACTTACCAAAGGTGGAAGTTTCAGTCCAATTTTCTTGAGTTCTACATGAAGTTTCTTGTAAGCCTCCAACATAGGCAATGGAGGTATAATCTTCTGGAGAGCCGTAAGTTTTGTCTCAATATGGAGATGATTGATTGGTACTACAAGACGATTGTTATCTTTGAAATACTTCCTAAGAAAATAAAGTATCATGTCACGTCCCTCTACACCGTATGATGGATACATGGTGAATTTGCCGAAGAAATACTTAATCTGAGGATACATCACTGTCAGTGCGCCAAGGCCATCCCACAGGTTATCCAAAGCAAAAAGACTTTTGGCTCCTTGTTTGCTTGACTGGTATTCAGGCGTGACAAACGAACGACCAAGTTCCAGCACATTTGGCATATACTCCTTGATAAATTTTTTTGAAAAACGGAAAAGATGAGATGTTGCAAGCAAAGGCTGATTATTATCATCATAACGCACATTCTCGCCAAGAATGAAGCGATAACCGCCTATTATCTCCCGTTCATCAGGGTTCCATACTATCAATTGTTGACATGGGACTTCCATCGTATCAAACTGGTCGATGTCACAGTCCTTGCCTGTACCACCTCCAGCATCGCGAAACGTCAGTTCACGCAATCTTCCTATCTCACGCATCGTGTTAGGCGAATTATGGGCATCTACAACATAAATCTCATTGTTTGCCCTATTAGAGCGACAAAGCAACCTTTCTTTGGTCAATTCTTTTTCAATCTCTTCGACAGGTACAGCATCAATAATTTTTTCCATATTATTTCCCCAGATTTATACAGATTTCACGGACATTGGCTGCCCACTCTGCATCACTATGCGATTTATCAAAAGTCTCCCATTTAATCGGCTTGCCGATAATCATACGAAAACATTTACCTTTATGCGTTCCAAAAAGCTCATCAACAAGCATAAACATACCGACATTCACTTTCATGTGTAAAGCCTCGCAAAGCGCAGTGATGAAATAAAAGAGCCGTGAATTGCGACCAACTATGAACATTGGCACGACATCTCGTTTCGTGCGACGAGCCTCACTTATGAACATTTTTTTCCATTCCAACTCTGTAACCTTGCAATGACGCAGACGTGCACATTTGCCTGCAGGATACATAACCACCTGGTCATCACTATCAAACAATCCCCTCATATTGGCAAGAATTTCACGATTCTGAACTCCTCCAGTGGTATTTATACCAACAAAAAACTCTTCAAGCGGATGAAAATGAGAGAGAATATTATTCACAGGAAACTTGAAATGAGACCCAAAAACCTTCCCTAGAACAGAACCTATAATCAAAGCCTCAGGTCCTCCGAAAGGATGATTGCCTGCAATGATATATCTTCCTTGCTGGTCAAGATTCTCCAATCCTTCTACATTATATGTAATGTTCACATATTTCAATGCTTCATCAAAAAAGCCCAATCCAACGGGTTCCTTGGCATGGATAATCGCATCATTCAACTGATCCTGATGAATGCGGGCCTTCATGAAATTGACAAGAAACTTAGGAAATTTCCTATTTGGTGCTTTCTTGCGCAAAACTTCCTCGATATCAATCAAAAGATGCTTCCTATCTTCCATACCTATCTTAACATTTTAAGAATTCTATCCAAACCATCGGCAAAAACTTCCACATCTGCCATGGAATTATATACTGCGAATGAAGCACGTACAGTACCTACAATTCCCATACGGGTCATCAATGGCTCAGCACAATGATGACCTGTACGCACTGCTATACCCAATTTGTCAAGCATAGTGCCAATGTCGTAAGGATGCACACCATCAACAACAAACGAAAGCACACCGCTGGCTACTTGCGGAGAACCTATTCTGCGCACACCTTCGATGCTACATACCCTCTCGACAGCATAACTGAGCAACATCTGCTCATGCTCCCTTATATTATGCCGTCCTATGCGTTCAATAAATTCAAAAGCCTCTGCCAATGCAAGACTGCCTATATAATCAGGAGTCCCTGCTTCAAACTTATAAGGCAATTTGTTATATGTCGTCTTTTCAAAAGTCACACGGTCTATCATCTCACCACCGCCCATGAAAGGAGGAATCATCTCAAGCACATCACGTTTTCCCCAAAGCACACCAATACCATTCGGTGCATACATCTTATGGCCTGAAAAGGCGATGAAATCGGCATTTAAATCATTTACATTAACATCCAGATGTGCTATAGCCTGCGCAGCATCAAGCAACACCTTTGCCCCAACAGCATGACCTCTTGCAATTACCCGCTTTACATCATTCACAGTACCCAAAACATTGCTGCACATTGTGACAGCCACAATCATTGTTTTTTCGCTTATTATATCGTCAAGAAGGTCATAACGCAATTCACCCTCATCAGTTATTGGCAATACCCTCAACTTCAATCCAAGTCGTTCACATGCCATCTGCCATGGAACAATATTTGAATGATGTTCCATCTCAGTTACAACTATCTCGTCACCCGCATTGCAGAACACATCAGGAAGCGTACGCGCAACAAGGTTTATAGACTCGGTAGTTCCTCTGGTAAATACTATCTCAGCTGCTTCTTTTGCACCGATGAAACGGGCAATTTTTGCACGCGCATCCTCATGACGTTCAGTAGCAATCTCACTCATGTAATGAACACCACGATGGATATTGCCATTCTCTGTCTCGTAAGCACGAAGAATACGGTTCATTACACAACGAGGCTTCTGGGTTGTTGCCCCATTATCCAGATAGACCAGGTTTCTACCATATACCTTTTGTCCGAGAATTGGAAACTCCTCCCTTATCTTGTCAACGTCAATCATAATTTTCCGCAATTAACGCAAGATGTTCCTTCGCCTTTAAGTCTCTTCTCAATCATCAGTCTCAAACGATCCTGCAACGCACTGTTTTCAATATGAGCCACAACATCTGCAGCAAAGGCCTGAAGCAATAACATACGTGCCTCTTCAAGCCCTATACCACGCTGACGCATATAGAAAATAGCCATTTCATCGAGCATTCCTGTTGTTGCTCCATGTCCACATTTCACATCATCGGCATATATCTCGAGTTGTGGACGACCCATAACCTTGGCAGAATTGCTCAACAAGACATTCCTGTTTGTCTGATAAGAAATTGTCTTCTGTGCGCCATGGTCAACAACTATCCTACCGCTGAAACCAGCTTTAGCTTCACCATCAAGAATATATTTGTAAAGCTCATTACTCGTACAATTCGACACATGATGACGGATTATAGTATAGTTTTCACACTTCTCGTTATTAGAAGCTAACAACACGCCACCAAGCCATACCTCAGCACCTTCGCCATTCAAATCCACTTCAATATGATTACGTGTAGCGCCACAAACAATTCCGAAACTGCTCATATTGACGATACTATCCCTGCTAGCGACAATAGCAAAACGGCGGAGGTTATACACATTCTCCTCTGTACTTTCCATGGTACAATATGTAAATTTTGCAGCTTCACCTACACATACCTCGTTCATACGGATAGCAAAATACCTGTTCCTATCCATTGCATGATCGCAATCAATCAACTGCAACTCTGCCCCTTCTTCCACCACATAAAGATTACGATTTACCACCAGCATATCTCGGCCAGACCAAAGCATATTCACCACCTGCAATGGCACTTTAACACTCTTGCCTTTAGGTACATAAATCATAATACCATCCTGAACAAGCACTTCATTGATGGCAACAAAAGCATCTTTATCATCATGAAGTGCAGAGCCATAGTATTTATCGACAATCTCTCGATGGTTAATCCAGGCATTCTTCATTGACGTAACAAATGCTCCTTCGCCAAGTGCTATCTCGTCACATTCACCTCCCCACACATCATTAAGCATATATGCTACAGTAGCCTTGATGCCTGGTATGGCACAATGAAACATCTCCTCAGCCTTCAAACCAAACTTTGTACGGTTCAGGTTGACACCCCACTCAACTTCCATCTTGTCCAGCAGAGGGCAATAAAGATATGCCTCATCTTTCGGAGTAGGCATGGACAAAGCCTGCAGACGCTCAAA
The DNA here is from genome assembly GCA_045600865.1 of Candidatus Aphodosoma sp. Classification (GTDB taxonomy): domain Bacteria; phylum Bacteroidota; class Bacteroidia; order Bacteroidales; family Paludibacteraceae; genus Aphodosoma. Next base: position 26,518 of record JAZRYS010000262.1, on the reverse strand, counting down.
TGCAGCCTTTCTACGAAGATTGAACAGACCTGACGAGTTACGTTCTATCAAGCCACTTTGGCCATTATATAAATCTATAACCTGATTCTTCATAGTGTCAATTATTCTGACGCAACCAGTCATATCCCTTCTCCTCAAGTTCAAGAGCCAACTCTTTTGGGCCTGACATTATTATCTTTCCATCCATCAGCACATCTACTACATCTGGCACAATATAGTCTAAAAGTCTCTGATAATGCGTAATTACCATCGAAGAACGTTCTGGTGAGCGCAACATATTTACACCATGGGCAACAATACGCAGTGCATCAATATCAAGACCTGAATCAGTTTCATCCAGAATAGCAAATTTTGGTTCAAGCATTGCCATCTGGAATATCTCGTTACGCTTTTTCTCACCGCCAGAGAAGCCTTCGTTGACAGAACGGTTTGCCAATTTGCTGTCCAATTCAACCATCTGACGCTTATCGCGCATCATTTTAAGAAACTCGCTGGAAGACAGAGTCTCAAGACCACGATATTTACGCTGTTCATTGACTGCAGCTCGCATGAAATTGGTCATGCTTACGCCTGGTATTTCCACAGGATACTGGAAGCTCATGAAGATACCTTCACGTGCGCGCACCTCAGGTGCCATGTCCAGCAAGTTCTTTCCCATAAACCACACCTCTCCTTCAGTAACTTTGTACGAAGGATGTCCTGAAAGCACATTACTTAATGTACTCTTGCCCGCACCATTTGGACCCATTATTGCATGCACCTCACCTGCCTTAATCGTCAAGTCAAGCCCCTTCAAAATTTCCTTTCCCGCTATTTCAGCATGCAGATTTTTAATTTTCAACATATTATTTATTGCATTATTTTTTCAAATCAATCTATAAGCAAGCAATATGACACACACTATCAGGAATATCACATTACCCATACTGGTTCTCTCTGTCGTAAAATAGAGACTAAGGCTAATTATAGCCATAAAGACCACAAACTGCACCATTCCCAACCCATACACCACCATTATGAGAACGGCAAACCAAAAAGCCACACCCATCATCGCATTATTCAACCTCACCTGCAAATCATATTTATAACTGAACATATCAGTCTGCAACCTCGTCAGAAGCAACAATGAGGCAGCAAAACCAATCTTAGCATACCTCAAAGCCCCCCAATGAAAAAAATCCAATTTGAAGTCGATGGCTTCATGGAAATAAGCCAGCAATATGTCAACCGAATCTGCCAGCCAGAAAATTCCCCACAGAATCCACGCTACTACTCCCAAACTCAGCAACGCACTCAAAATGAACTTGAACGATGTCACCTTATAAACATTCAGTCCAATCACGAAAAGTAAAATCATCCACACATACTCAACTTTGAACAACGCAGCGATAAAAACGAACAACAGCATCTTGAAACCTTCAAGCATCTGAAGATATTGCATGCTGTACATTTCGCACAGTTTTCGCATGGAGTGAACCAACAGCACAAATGCCACCAGTCTCTCGTCAAACACATGCAAAACATCAACGCACGACACACACAATATTCCGAACACGTATGGCAGCATTGAGCGGACAGGAATCAAACTCATTTGCTCACTCAATGGCACCATCCTTGCCAACAGCACAATCCAAACGACAAATGATATCGCCCTTGATATCATGACAGGAATAGAAAAGAGCGTAATCCCCATAAATTTGAAATCAACGCTCTTGACCAACTCCTTATGTACAGTAAGCTCTGGCACAAACCACAAAATTGCCGCTACGAGGGTGAAGAGTATCACTATCTCCGCCCTCGCCTCAGCAAGTTTCTTTGTCAACGTCAGAGCAGTCATAAAATCATTTCAGTCCACGACCGCGAAGCATCGCATCTGCATTAGGTTCAGCTCCTTTGAACTCTTTGAACAAATCCATTGGAGCAACAGTATTACCACTTGAGAGCAATTTCTTGAATGCCTTGGCAGTCTCAGGGTCAAAGAGTCCCTTCTCTTCGAATACTGTGAATGCGTCTTTATCCAAGACCTCAGCCCAAAGATAACTATAATAGCCAGCAGCATAACCGCCACCCCAAATATGGTTAAAATATGTAGTACGATAACGTGGAGCAATCTCAGGAATAAGACCAATATTATCCATCATCTCTTTCTCGAAAGCAAATACATCAGTAATGCTGTCAACAGAAGTAAGGTCATGCCAATTCATGTCAAGAATTGATGCAGCACAGAGTTCTGTTGTCATGAAACCTTGGTTGAATGTAGAAGTTGCGAGTATCTTCTGAACCAAAGAATCAGGAATAATCTCGCCTGTCTCGTAATGTTTTGCATACATTGCCAACACCTCTGGCTTGAATGCCCAGTTCTCATTAATCTGTGAAGGGAGTTCCACAAAATCGCGAGCTACATTAGTTCCTGAAAGGGTCTTGTAGTTTGCCTGAGCCAAGAGTCCGTGAAGTGCGTGACCAAACTCATGGAACATAGTCTCAACCTCATCGACATTGAGCAATGCAGGCTTACCATCAGCAGGAGCAGTGAAGTTTCCAATGTTCACAATTACAGGACGTATTTCCTTGCCATCTTTCCAATACTGACCACGGACATTCTCCATCCATGCACCGCCACGCTTTGATGGTCTTGGGAAATAATCGCAATAGAACACACCAACCAACTCACCATTCTCGCCAGTTACACGGAACGCCTCAGCACCTGGGTTGAACAACGGAGCATTTTCTATCTTTTCGAAATTTAGGCCATAAAGTTTATGTGCAACGGCAAAAACACCATTGTCACGAACATTCTCCATCTGGAAATAAGGACGAATCTCATTCTCATCCAACGTATATTTTTCCTGACGAAGTTTCTCAGCGTAGAAATCCCAGTCCCAAGCCTCAATTTTCACACCGTCACGGTCAGCAATCTTCTGCATCTCTGCCAATTCAGCTTTTGCCTTATCATTGGCAGCCTTGAATATCTCAAGCAGGAAGTTGTTCACTGTCTCAGAAGTCTTTGCCATTGTATCATCAAGGATGAAAGCAGCAGGACTTTCAAAACCGAGAATCTTAGCCTTCTCTATTCTGAGTTTGATTATGTCAAGGCAAATCTGCTTGTTGTCGTATTCGTTGTTGTTGTTACCCTTGTTTGTGTACCCTTTGTACATTTTCTCACGCAATTCACGATTCTCGGAGTACTGCATGAAAGGACCATAGACAGGCACTGAAAGGCCGAATAGCCATTTGCCATCTTTGCCTGCCTCCTTTGCACGTTCAGCTGCTGCTGCACGTACACTCTGTGGCAGACCTGCAAGGTCTTCCTCTTTTTCCACCACCAACTGGAATGCGTTAAGGTCAGCCAACAGATTATTGCCAAATTTTGTCTGGAGCACTGAAAGCTGCTTGTTGATTTCGCGAAGGCGTGCCTGCTGGTCGGCTGGCAATGCAATACCATTGCGTACAAATGCCTTGTGAATCTCCTCAATGAGACGCAACTGTTCGGCACTGTACTGCTGAGACTCGCGTACCTGATAGACAGCATCGACTTTCTTGAACAGATCTGCATTCATGAAGATGTTATCCTGATGCTCTGAAAGCATAGGTAATATCTCTTCCTGCAATGCATTCAACGAGTCATTGCCATCACTCTCGCAAATGTTGAAAAATACACCAGAAACCTTGTCGAGCAATTCGCCGGAAGCATCCAATGCAACCAACACATTCTCGAACGTAGGAGCATCTTGATTGTCAATAATTGCCTGAATCTCTGAATTCTGTTCCTCAATACCACGCTCAAAGGCAGGTTTGAAATCAGATGCATAGATTCTCTCAAACGGAGGCACTCCTTCTGGTGTGTCCCACTCCTGGAAGAAAGGATTTTCCCTCTCTTCTTTCTTTGTACATGCAAACATCATGACTGCCGCAAATAACAAAATAAAAAACTTTTTCATTGTATTTAAATGATTATAATTACCCATAGTAATTCAACCTGCAAAGATACGAACTTTTTCGCAATCCACCAAATTTTTCATGCCACTTTTTTACCATCTTAAACATAATGCAAAATGGGTTGGAAATACAAAATTTCCAACCCATAACATTCAGATTTTCAATATCAATTATAACTCGTCAATACCACCCTTGAAGAGTTTGCCGCTTGAGACCTTCACAAACTTGCCGTACTTAGACTCAAGTTTCTTCTTGTCGATAAGCTTCTGGTCACCTATTACAATGATTGTAATTGGCTTGCCGACGATATTCTGCTGATAGAAGTTCACGATATCTTCGTATGTGAGTTTCTCGATTTCAGGCAACATTGTCTTTGAAGGATCGTCATTGAAACCAAGACGACGCCATCCTTCGTATGTTGAAGCCTTGCCACGCATACTTGGTTTGCCAAGCAACATTGACTGATAGAGGAATGTGCGGATATCCTGCATACGTGCCTCTTTATCCTCTGGTTCTGGCATGTTGGTGATAAGATCCATCATTACGTCAACAGCGTCAGCAACCTTGTCGCTCTGTGTTCCTACATAGCCAATCAGGTAAGACTTGTCACCAAGCTTGCCAGGATAAGAGTATGAACCGTATGCTGTATATGCCATTGAACGTTTCTCACGGATTTCGTTCATTACAAGGCCTGAGAAACCTCCAGAGAAATACTGGTTGAATGCCATGATGTCAACAAGCTGTTTGTTGCTGAAATCAGTTGCATTGACATAGAAATATACCTTAGCCTGCTGCATACGGCTATCGTGCAGGAAGTAAATCTGTGTCTTGTCATAACTCTGACGTGTGCGGTAGAATGGAGACTGGGTGTCACGCATCTTCTCCTGCTTTGGAGCACGGTTTACCATAATCTGCTTAACCTCGTCAACAGGTTTCTGTCCGCAATAGAAGATATCGAGGGCATAACCTGTAGCTTCAAGGATAGTTGTTGTAAGAGTAGTCTTGTTTACGAGGAATGACTCATCGTAACTTCCATCCTCATGCACTGTGTAGTGATAGAGTTCTGTCATAGGAATACGATCTATGAAACGAGACTGCTCACCATACATGATATACTCATAAAGGGCTGAAGCAAGAGCACTTGTACTGCGCTTCTCAGAGAAACGGCTCCAATATGCGTTCTGAATCATGCTCTTAATCTGCTTATCGTCGAGTTCTGGGGTGAAAATCTGTGAACCCACTATGCTCAGAATCTTGTCAAGGTTCTTCTCGTCACCTTGGATTGAGATGAAGAAGTAGCTGTCAGATACACCAAATGAGTAAGTAGCGCCAAGTTCTGAATACTGACGGTGAAGATCCTGAGAACTCATCTTCTTTCCATCAGGAGTTCTGTAACCAGCAGTGTTGAGCAGCTCTGCAGCATACTCGAGTTCAGGCATCACGTGTGAACCAACACCATAACGGAAAGTCAATGTGAAGATGCCATTCTTTGTATTAGGAGTATAGTTCATCTTCACGTTTGGAGCGATGTTCACTATCTGTACATCGTTCATGTCGCTGTAAGTAACTGTCACAGGAGAAGTAGGAACCTTCTTGAAATCAACTGCGTATGCTGTTGTCTGTCCCTTTGGAGGATCAAGTGGCTTGATTGCTGGTTTAGCAAGCTTGTCCTTCTTAGGCTCACCTTCTGCAAACTCAAGAAGCATCATCTCGCCGTCAAAATATTTCTTTGCAATAGCTGCGACATCCTCCTTGGTAATCTTGCGAATCATTTCTGCCTGGTTCAGCGCATCCTCGATAGGAGTCTGGTATGTGTAAGAATAAGTAAGGATGTTGACCTTTGCGTCACGGTATTCCATCATAGCGATGGCATTCTGGTAATACTGTTCCTTTACAGAATTGAACAGCCAATCAGGAATGGTATTAGGATTCTTGATTTTTTCAATTTCCTTATAGATAAGTTTCTGTGTTGTCTTTATATCATCGAAGCTGCGGGTTGCCATATCATAGTAAGGGACACCTATTACCATGATACGACCTGCTATACGGCGTTCGTCGTTTGAAACGTATGCTCCGCCAACCTCACCATCAAGCATAAGACGGTCGAGCAGACCTGTCTCGTGAGAGTTGTTCAGCAATGAGATTGCAAAATCCAATGTCGTCTCGTCAGCATGACCCATTTTGACACCTTTGTATGCCCAAATATACTGAGGCATGTAACCTACAGAAAGTTTTGCCTTATCTGATGGAAAAGGCTTATCAGTGTACTGGATACGTGCTGGCAATTCCTTAGCCTCAAGACGTCCGAAGTACTGTTCAATGAGAGGTTTTGCTGTCTCAGAGTTGAAATTACCAACGAGCAACAGACACATATTGTTAGGCACATACCAAGTATGATAGAAATCAATCAATGCCTGAAGGCTTGGGTTTTTGAGGTGTTTTGCATAACCGATCACATCACGGTCGTAAGGAGTGTTTGCATAGAGGTTCTCATATATGAACTGACGCTGATGTGTGCCCATGTCGTCATTATACATATTGTACTCCTCGAACACGTTCTCAAGTTCTGCCTGGAAAGAACGGAACACTGGATTGATAAGACGGTCAGAATTCAGTTTAATCCATTTTTCCATAGCGGTTGGTGGGAATGTGCTGTGGTAAGCAGTCAGGTCGTATGATGTGAACGCATTGAGTTCGTCACCACCAAAACTTTCTGTCAGGTTAGAGAAATCGTTTGTTGCGCCAAACTTAGCAGCACGCAAAGAGAGTTCATTGATTTCCTTGATGATTGCAAGGCGTTCAGGGTTCTCTTTCTTTGATGCCTTGTCATTCTCATGAGCCTTGCCCCAAGCATTGAGACGGCTGTAAGCATCAATGATGCTGTCATAGATAGGTTTCTCTTTTGCCCAATCCAAAGCACCAATAGTCTCAGTACCCTTGAACATCATGTGCTCCAGGTAGTGAGCCAAACCAGTATAATCTGCTGGCTCGTCCAACGAACCGGCACGTACGACAACGCGTCCGAATACATCCTGAACAGAGTTGTCTTCCCACAGGTAAACAGTCAAACCATTGCTGAGCTTGTACTCCTGCAATCCATTGCCGTAGTTCTTTACCTGCGCAAACATTGTTGCCAAACCTGCTACAGCCATGACAACAAGCACTAAAAATCTGCGTTTCATAAAGTTATAAATTATTTTTTGAAATTAATTATTCCATAATCTTTCAAACTGCAAAGGTACGACTTTTTCTCCAAACGGCCAAATTTTCCGAACAAAATTTTTTCTGGCACATACTGATGTCTGTTTCACGATTTTTTCGTACCTTTGCACCCTCAAATTTTTGACTCTTATGTTCGACCAAGAAATCAACCGCCGACGCACTTTTGCCATCATTTCTCACCCAGATGCCGGCAAGACAACTCTGACAGAGAAACTTCTCCTTTTCGGTGGAGCAATCCATATTGCAGGTGCAGTAAAGTCCAACAAAATCAAGAAGACAGCCACTTCCGACTGGATGGAAATAGAGAAGCAGCGTGGCATCTCCGTGGCTACTTCAGTCATGGGGTTCGAATATCGTGACTTCAAAATCAATATCCTCGATACTCCAGGTCACCAAGACTTCGCAGAGGACACTTTCCGCACTCTTACTGCCGTTGACAGTGTCATTATTGTCGTTGATGCAGCAAAAGGTGTCGAGACTCAGACTCGCCGTCTGATGCAAGTCTGCACAATGCGCAGGACTCCTGTAATGATTTTCGTCAACAAGATGGACCGTGAAGGCAAGAATCCTTTCGACCTTCTGGACGAACTGGAGGCTGAACTTGGCATAAACGTCCGTCCTCTCTCTTGGCCCATCAACATGGGCATGAAATTCAAAGGTGTCTATAACATCTATCAGGACAAACTGAATCTCTATACTCCCAACAAGCAACGCATATCCGAAACTGTGGCTGTTGACATCAATTCAGAAGAGTTAGACAAGATGGTTGGCGAAGACGATGCCCTCAAGCTGCGCACAGACCTTGAGCTCATTGATGGCGTTTACGATAAATTTGACGTTCAGGACTACCTAAATGCTACAGTTGCACCAGTATTTTTTGGTTCTGCTCTCAACACTTTCGGTGTCAAGGAGTTACTTGACTGCTTTGTCGATATTGCACCTGCCCCACTGCCTGTCGAGGCTGCAGAACGTCGCATAACGCCTAACGAAGAGAACTTTTCAGGCTTTGTTTTCAAGATTCATGCCAACATGGACCCTAACCACCGTTCTTGCATTGCCTTTGTGAAAATCTGTTCCGGCAAGTTTGAGCGAAACGTTCCTTACAACCACATACGTCTTGGAAAACAGTTCCGCTTCGCTTCCCCAACCTGCTTCATGGCTCAGAAGAAAGAGACAGTTGATGAGGCATACGCAGGTGATATCGTAGGTCTGCCTGACACTGGCAATTTCAAGATTGGTGACACTCTGACGGCTGGAGAGATACTCCATTTCAAGGGTCTGCCAAGTTTCTCTCCTGAAATGTTCAAGTATATCGAGAATGCCGACCCTATGAAGACCAAACAGTTGCAGAAAGGTCTCGACCAACTTATGGGCGAAGGTGTGGCACAGCTCTTCACTCATCAGGCAAACAATCGAAAGATTATCGGTACTGTAGGACAACTTCAGTTCGAGGTTATCGAATATCGCCTCTTGCACGAATATGGTGCACAATGTCGCTGGAGTCCTATACCACTCTTCAAAGCCTGCTGGATTGAGTCTGACAACGAACAGCAGTTCAACGACTTCATTCACCGTAAAGCCAATTACATGGCAAAAGACAAAGACGGACGAGATGTCTTTCTTGCTGAAAGCAACTACCTGTTACAGATGGCTCAATCAGATTTCCCAGATATAAAATTTCACTTTACATCAGAGTTTTAATTACAGATGGCTTCTCAATTGAGAAGCCATCTGTATTCTAGAAGCTCTAATAGATGTTCTAGTTTTCTAATCAAAAAGCCAGAGGCTTTTGACCATTCCAAATCCTTCAAGGTGCCTTTGGAAATATTTAATCATAAGCTCAACCACGCATTTGAAATCATTTCCGACATCACCACCACCAAGCACTCGCATAAGAGCCTCTGTCTCTCTTACAAACTTATCATACCTCACCACCCTGCCTTCATCTAAATCCAGAGACATTCCCAATTCATAGTCGCTCAGATCAGGCACTATTCCCACTTGATGCATCAAACCATACATATAGACTATCATCCAACTTTCCACATCTCCTTTCAACTCATCCATTTCCACAATAGCCTCCTCCACAAAGTCGAAAATTTCTCCGTCAGCAGAGGTCTGAAATTTCAGTGCCTTCTCTGTCACCTCACATATAAACTGCGAACCCAACATCTTTATAGGATTCGCAATCAAGTCATTGCATTGTCTATAGACACGGCAGTCTGAGATATATTTCACTTCGTTGTTCTCACGTCCAGTCAGTTCAACATCGAGGAGTGTCAGCGGCAACAGAAAACTCCTCCTCACCTTGGCTCCTCTGCCTCCTGTATGAACTGAAACCGTCACCATTCCACTCTCCCTCGTAAACAACTTTGTCATGTAACTGTTGTCGCTATATGCCACACTTCCAAGAACAACCGCTTTCATATTTCCAAATAATTGTCAATTCTTGTGCAAACCGAATGCAATCAAACTTTGTTTGAATTGCTGAGGTGCAGCCAAGAATCAACACGTAGTGTTAATTGTCAATTAATAATAGCGCTTTCCCTTCTTTTCGCTTCATCTCCTTAAACTCCTCATCGCTCTTATCCCCCTGTCCTGTCAGGTGCAGCACACCATGAATCATGACTCTCATCAATTCCTGATTGAAAGTCACGCCATACTCTTTGGCGTTCTTAGCCACTGTATCGACAGAGATTGCGATATCTCCGTTAATCACATCACCCTCAACATAGTCAAAGGTGATAATGTCTGTAAAATAATCATGCCCGAGATACTCTTTGTTAATCTCAAGCAGACGTTGGTCGGAACAAAACATGTAGCCTAACTCTCCAACCTTAAAACCGTAGCCTTCAGCCACGTCTTTAATCCATTTAGAAACAGAACGATGTGCGAATTTAGGCATACGCACATCGTCAGCATTGTAACTTATCATAAGTTATTTACATTTAGCCCCAAGTCCTTAGTCTTAAGTCCTTAGTCTTTAAAAAGTATGCCCACCGGGAATCGAACCCGGATCTACAGCTTAGGAGGCTATTGTTCTATCCATTGAACTATAGGCACATCATATAGGCTTCGCTGCTCCGACATCAGTCGCAAAGCTTACCTGCGGTTTCTCTTTGCCTGTTCTGCGGCTTGCTTGCGCATCATCTCCTGCTGCTGACGCTGTGCAGCCTCGAGACGGGCCATGAAACCACTTTTCTTCTTGCCTGGTTTTTCTTTATAATTTTTCATGCGCTCCTCCACCATCTCGCGAGTGGTGAACAGGCGGAACATATAAGTCTGGAATATCGAGAGCAGCAACGACAGGAAATAGTAGTATGACAGACCTGACGAATAATTGTTGAACATGAAGAGGAACATTATTGGCATCAGATACATCATCCACTTCATCATCTTGGCATTAGGGTCATTACTCGTTGGCTGTCCTGCCATATTGATTTGCATATATACTATGTTCACAATTGTCATCAACAGGCAGAACAGAGATATATGGTTACTGAAAGCCCAGGAAATCACAGGTATATAGGTATCCCATTCTATCAGTGCATCGTAAGCCGAGAGGTCTTTTGCCCAAAGGAAACTCTCACCACGCAACTCGAAGCACGTTGGGAAGAAACTGAACATAGCAATAAGCACTGGCCATTGCAGCAGCATTGGCAGACAGCCACTCATAGGGCTTGCACCTGCCTTCTTGTAAAGTGCCATGGTTGCCTGCTGACGTTCCATAGCCTTCTCCATTGGGTATTTCTCGTTAATCTTCTCAATTTCAGGACGAAGGTGACGCATGATAGCCTGTGACCTGAATGACTTGAACATCAACGGAAATATGACAATCTTCAGCAGGATTGTCATAAGCAGAATTATTATACCGTAATTGCTTATCCAATTGGAGAGGAAATCAAACACAGGTATAATGATAAGGGTTGATATCCAACTGAATACCTTCCATCCCATAGGTATCACCCTATACAATTCAAGCTTATCCTCATCATTTTCAACATCATCGTCGAAACTGCGTAACACCTTATACTTGTTAGGACCGTAATAGTTCATCATCACTGTAGCCTGCTCTCCACGAGGGTCGAAAGGCAATGATGCCAGCATTTTGTGTTTACGGATATATTCTGAACGATCGTTCATCACCTCACTCTCAATATCGACAGCCGTGAATGACTCACCAGCTATGAAGATATTCGAGAAGAACTGATCCTTGAAAGCCACCCATTTAACGTTTCCGCTCAACTGCTCACGGTCGCTCTTGCTTTCAGAAAGCAAGTCAACATCATCACCGGTATATTTATAATTGAGTGCCGAATAGCGCATCTCAAACTTACGTCCTTTTTCATTCTGGCGAATCAGCTGGTCAGCCTGTACATCGATAGTCTGGACATTCTGTGCCAATATCTCTGTCAGGTTGTGGGCTTTTAGTTCCGTAGTGATGCAATAGCCGTCAGCAGGTATGTCATACGTAATGTCAAACCATCTGTCTGCATCAACCTCCAGACGCATTGTAATGACCGTATGGCCATCAGCTTCACCCATTATAGGTCTGAAAAAGAGCTCTTTTGTATTCAGAATTCTGTTGCGTGTAACAAGAGCATAGTTGACATGAGCCTCATCAGTATCAAACAACATGTAAGGCAGCGAATCATAACGCTGTTCGCCTATAACCTCAACGCTCTTCACACATCCTCCCCTGTTCGAGAACACGATGCGCAGTTTACCATTATCCACAGTGTCAAGCTTCTCAACTCCGACACCTGCCATCGCAAAGTCGCCGAACTTTGCCTCGAGTTTTGCAGAGTCCATCTCGATAGCACCTACAGCCGCAAGCGAGTCAGCCTTAGCCTCTTCTGCTTCCATCTCTATCTGACGGGCAAGAGCCTTAGCCTTTACATTTTCAATCGAGTCACGCTGAGCCTTCTGACGAGCCAACTGTTCCTCGGTTGGGCGATTGAACCAACTGAAGCCGAATATTACGATGAATATCAGCAATAATCCTATGACGGTATTCTTATCCATTAAATTTTAGCCGCTGCTTTTATGAAACTCATGAACAATGGGTGTGGCTTGAGCACAGTACTCGAATATTCAGGATGGAACTGCACGCCTACATACCATCTCTTGCTTGGCATCTCGACAATCTCACCCAATCCTGTTTCAGGATTCTTGCCTGAAACGATCATGCCATTAGCCTCAAACTCAGCCTCGTAATTATGATTGAATTCAAATCTGTGTCTGTGACGTTCACGGATAAGTTCTGTTCCGTAAATCTCCCTTGCCCTGCTGCCCTCGCGCAACTTGCATGAATAGCCGCCAAGACGCATTGAGCCACCTTTTTCCAGCACAGTCTTCTGCTCTTCCATCATGTCAATCACTTTATGCTGTGTGTTAGGGTTGATTTCAGCAGTATGGGCATCCTTGTAGCCAAGCACATTGCGGGCAAACTCTATAGCCATCACCTGCATACCGAAACAGATTCCAAGAGTAGGCACGTTATTCTCTCGTGCGTAGTGAGCCGCCACAATCTTGCCCTCCACGCCTCTTTCGCCGAAACCTGGTGCTATAAGCACTCCCTCATAGCCCTTCAGTTTCTCTGCCACATTCTCTTCGGTTATGTCATCCGAGAGGAACATTGCAAGTTTCAGTTTGCGGCCATTGTATGCTGCCGCATGTGCAAGGCTCTCATGTATTGACTTATACGCATCCTGCAAGGCAACATACTTACCGACAAGAGCAATTTTCACCTCATCCTTTGCATTATGCAGTTTGTCGAGGAAAGCATTCCAGTCGTCCATGTCAGCCTTCGTAGCATCTGGATCATAGCCCAGTCTCTTCAGCACTACCCTGTCAAGGCCTTCACGCTGCATATTCAGCGGCACCTCATATATAGAACGTGCGTCAGCACTCTCAATCACGCAATCAAGGTCAACATTGCAGAACTGAGCCACCTTCTTGCGCATACCCTCCTCAATATGGTGTTCTGTGCGGAGCACAAGCACGTCTGGCTGAACTCCCTCCTGCTGCAACTCCTTGACGGAATGTTGTGTAGGTTTAGTCTTCAGTTCACCGGCAGCAGCAAGATAAGGCACGTAAGTCAGATGTATGCAGAGACAGTCATGACCCAACTCCCAACGCATCTGGCGCACAGCCTCAACGTATGGCAAAGATTCAATGTCGCCCACCGTACCACCAATCTCTGTGATGACGAAATCCCATTCGTGCTTTGCACCACAAGCCTTTACACAACGCTTGATTTCATCAGTGATATGAGGCACAACCTGCACTGTCTTGCCTAAGAAATCGCCCCTGCGCTCACGCATTATCACGTTTTGGTATATGCGGCCAGTAGTCACATTATTCTCGCGCGACGTACGTACATTCAGAAACCTCTCGTAATGACCCAAATCCAGGTCGCTTTCATAACCATCATCTGTAACATAACATTCCCCATGCTCATACGGATTGAGTGTGCCGGGATCTATGTTGATATACGGATCCAACTTCTGGTTCGTCACCCTATAGCCACGTGCCTGAAGCAGCTTGCCGAGCGACGCCGAGATAATTCCCTTACCCAAAGACGACGCAACTCCACCTGTTACAAAGATATACTTAGTTGCCATGATTCACAAAATTTCGGGTGCAAAGTTACAACTTTTTATCCAAATACTTAACCGTTTCTGCAATTTTTTTCAAAAAAATTTTGCCCATTCGCAAAAATGCCGTACCTTTGCAAAAAATTTCAGTACTTGATGAAGTCAAAAGACACACGTATCGAGATAATTGAATCAGCGCAACGAATTTTCTCACGCTCTGGCCGGGATAACGTATCCATGAGCGATGTGGCAGCAGAATCGCACAGGTGTCTGCGCACTCTTTACAACTATTTTCTCAACATCGACGAGTTGCACCTCGCCACTATAGAGTACGAGCTCACCAAGATGCTCACAACCCTCACCCGCATTGCCAACCAGGATCTTCCTGCCGACAAAAAACTTGAGCAATTCGTAATTGCACATTTCCGCAGCGTCCGCGAGGCAACAGAGCACGACCACTCCCTCCGCCACGCCTTCTACTCCAACCACGAGGAGATAGAACGTGCACGCCGACCTGTCGATTATAAGGAAATCCGACTCATCAAAGACATACTGAACCGTGGCAAGATCGAAGGCGTTTTCGACATTCATGACACCAATTGGACGGCCATGCTCATACTCTACGCCATGAAAGGTATAGAACCTCCATACCTCAAACAATCCATCGGAGCCTATCTTGATAACAATAAAAACAACATTATCAATATGATTCTAAGAGGTTTAATAAAACGTTGAAAAATTTCTTACAAAACCCTTTGCCACCTCCGAAAAACTTCGTACCTTTGCACTCCCAAATTTTTAATGTTCAATATTATGTATTTAGATTCTGAAAAGAAGCAAGAAATCTTTGCTAAGTACGGAAAGTCTAACACTGATACTGGCTCACCAGAGGCCCAGATAGCATTGTTTTCATACCGTATTAGCCATTTGACTGAGCACCTCAAGTCAAATCACAAGGATTATAGCACTGCTCGCTCGCTCCGTATGTTGGTAGGTAAGCGTCGTAGCCTTCTCGACTATCTCAAGAGAAAGGACATCGAGCGTTACCGCGCAATCGTCAAGGAGCTCGGCCTTCGTCGCTAATCCTTACGTCAGCTTGCTGAAAAAAAAGGTTGCCCAAAGTCATCAAGATTTTGGGCAATTTATTTTTCCCTCATCGACAAGCTACAATTTAACAGACAATAGCCATTTCCATACAGGAATCACTTCAATAGTCATATCTGAATCCGTGATTGTCTCCTCCTCATCAAATGTAATGATGAAGGCTTTTTTTAGGGAATACAATTTGTTGAGTGCTTTTAAAGCTGTGGTTTCTCTTTTTTTCGTTTCATCATTTTGAAGGCTATACGATACCTGAATGGCTAACGACTCATCTGGAACGAAGAAATCTACCTCTATATTGCGATTATAACAATAAAGTCTTGGGTTAAAATCATCTCTGTTATATAGTTTATGCAGGGTAATGGCACATAAATTCTCGAGCAAAGATGTGTCAGTATCCATCAAAAAAATGCTGAGCAAACCATTATCCGAGAAATAATGCTTTTTTGCTGTCTCTCGTTCCGCAAATTTTGACGCGTAATTGTCAATCGTGAACAACAAGAATGATTCTTTCGCAAAACGCACATAATCAATGATTGATGCTGTATTTGTCGTAATTCCACTGCTCTTCACGATATTTGCAAGACGATTATATGCGGTAGGTTGCTTTACATTTTCCGCAAGACGCTTAATGGCAAAGCGCAAAGCTGTTTCATTCTTGACGCCATTACGCTGAATTATATCACCAAGGATGATTTTCTCATACAAACCATTTAGCCAGTGTCGTTTATTGTTGTACATCAGCAACTCAGGAAAACCACCCCATCTGAAATATTCTTCAAAATTCTTTTGTACAATATTTTTTTGTCTTCCGTAAATCCAGTTATCCTCAAGCACAACCCCTCGTGCGCCAAGAAATTCCGAGAAAGAGAAAGGGAAGACTTTATCATCAAAATATCTGGCTCCAAGTGTCGTGGCAATGTCTCGGCTCAACATCTTGGCATTCGAACCAGTAATAAACACCATATATTTCTGATTTGCCAAACGGCGAGCAAAATGTTCCCAACCTTTAATATTCTGGATCTCGTCAAAAAAGAAGATAGGTTTTCCGTCATACAGCGTATCGTACGCCTGCAAAATCAGGTCGAAATCTGAAACAGACATACCACAAAGGCGTTCATCGTCAAAATTGATATATACTATGTTTTTCAAACTACCGCCTTGGCTGAGATACCTTTTTGCACGTTGATACAGCAGGTATGATTTTCCAGCTTGTCGAATACCAACAAGCACATATCTGCCTTGTTCCTCAAACTCGAAATTACGTTGATAAAGTTCAACCTCCGCTATTTCAGCCTGGCCCTCTTTTATCAGAGTCATGAAAATTTCTTTCTGCATAAAAATCCCAATTAGAAAAACGCCGCAAAGGTACGCATTTTATTTAACACCACCAAATAAAATCAGCTATTTTTATTTGCTGGCAATAAAAATAGCTGATATTTTCAGCACTTATTCTGTCACCACTATTTTTATGCTCTTCTTGTCATCAACAACTACGAAATAAACGCCAGTAGCATTTACTCTGAACCTTTGCAGCTCTTCATCTGCAGATTTGCCAACGCAAACCAATCTTCCGGCAGCATCATATATAGCCACTTTCTCAGCACCTTTCACTACAACCTGACCTTGTTCTGCTGCCACTACATACTCTTTTCCTTCAACATTATCTATAGCAACATCAATCTTTTCGTAATAAGCAGTTATGGTTGTATCACTCTCCACTACCACATAAATAGTCAAATCCGTCTCGCCATTGCTCCAGCCAGTGAAAGTATAATCGTATTTAGGGTATGCTGTTATTACGGCAACATCATTATACGAATATGTTCCACTTCCCGTCACTGCTCCACCCTCAGGGATGTTGGCATTTGCAGTAACGACATAGACGTCAGGAGCAAAAGTTGCAATAAACGACATATCTCCTCCAACAGTAACAGACAATGATTCATCTGTCGCTCCATTATTCCACGACACGAAATGGTAATGTGCATTCGCAATTGCCTGCAGATTCACTATGTCACCATAATCATATTCTCCTCCTCCTGTCACACTGCCCATCGTACTGTCGTTCACAGATGTGGTTATCGTATATCTGTTTGGCGCGAAAGTGGCAACCACATTTATCTCGCCATTCACCGTCAGAGTGATTGACGGAGTTGTCATTCCGTTGCTCCACGACACAAAATGGTAATGCTGGTTTGGAGTTGCTGTCAAGGTTACTGTCGAGCCATAATCGTACTCGCCTCCTCCTGTCGCACTGCCCATCGACACATCATTCGACGAGGCTGTCACATTATGTCTGTCAATGGCAAATGTTGCAGTAAGTGTCTGATTGCCTGAAACCGTGACATTGATAGTCGGAGTTGTCTCTCCGTTGCTCCACGACACGAAATGGTAATGCTGGTTTGGAGTTGCAGTCAAGGTGACTGTCTGGCCATAGTCATACTCGCCTCCTCCAGACACCTGTCCCATGGCAGCATCATTGGCATTGACTGTTATCACGTGTCTGTCTATCTCGAACGATGCATTTATCATTGTGTCTGCCAATACTGTCAATGTCATTGAATCATCAGTATTCCCATTGCTCCACGACACGAAATGGTAATGCGTATTGGCAACAGCTGTCAATGTAATCTCTGTACCATAATCGTATGTTCCATATCCCGTTACATTTCCGCCTGTGCTCGCAGAACCGCTGACAACATGCTGGTCAAGTTCGAATGTCGCAACCAGATTGGTATCTCTGTCAACCGACAACGAAATCACCCTGCTTGTATCACCGTGGCTCCACGACACGAAATGGCAATGTTCCCTTTCGCTTGCAGTCATCGTGATGGTTGTTCCATACAGGAAATTTCCGCCACCTACGACACTTCCAAGCAACGTGTCATTAGACACACATGTCACATTGTAGTAGTTCATGGCAAAATTGGCTGTCAACAAAGTGTCCCCTGCAACCACTATCTTCAGAACTTCTGCTGTATCGCCATTGCTCCAGCTTTCAACGTGATAATGTTCCTTTGGTATGGCTACTATTGTTGCCGTATCGCCGACATTGAAGATGCCGCCTCCCACTACTCTTCCCATTGTGGTATCACAACCCACAGTAACCTGCTGCAACGAGACATACATCGAAATTTCAGGAACAGAGATTTTGTTTACGCCATTCCTGTCACTCGCTATTATGTTGTCTATTGTTATTGTACTGTGATTGAAATCGATGTCACCATCATAAACCAGATCAAACAGATTTCCGTCATGACCTGAAATAGGGCTGTTGCTCATCGAGAACAATGCAACACGGTATGTTCCTTCACTCATTTTCGACACCATCGGTGTCATTCCCGCTGTACGTTGTGCAAGGGTGAGTGCTGACAGACTTGTCGCCATTGAGTCAAGCCAGTGAATATCCATCTGCACTGCCACTATGTCCGAATAGTTGTCCAGACCTATGTTCAGCATATAGTCGCCATTGCTGTTGATATTGCCGGCAACGTTCAGTTCATTCGGCTCAAATGCCGTTCCATAGACGTTCACAGAGGTCATGCGCGAAATAGGGTCGTTTGAATATACCTGCATGGTTGTGCTGAAATTGCCTTCAACTGTCGGATGATATTCAACCCACAATGTGTCATAGCCATACCCCTGTACCGTCATAGGCAGTCGAGATACGACACTATAGCCTTCGGCCAGAAAAGTCACTTTGCCTACTTTCAAGTCAACATTGCTATTGTTGTAGATTCTCAATCCTGCACGTTTTGTCTCAGTAACAGAAACATTCCCCATATTCAACTGCGATGGAACATTAATCCTTGGCGAATTGATATAGACATACCCATTGCTTGTTGCCGACATCATGTTCACGCCTGCCACATTGGCAAGCACCACGTTGAAAGGTGTCAGATAATGATAGCCGCTCGAACCATTCAGTCTCACCTTGAACGAGCATAGGGTATCGTCATTTCCGGTAAATGGAGTGTTGGTCGGAGAATAAGCCATCAGGGTCAATGTGTCATGGCTCATGCTTGCCATCGCCAGATGGTCAGCCCCTCTTGGTGTCACGCTGAAACTGTTTGGCACGAAGATCAGCGATTCTGGCATCTTGAAACTGCTCTGCATACCGACAATATTCTCCATGTTGTTCATCCTCATGAAGACCTCTATGGTGTCGTCAGCAATACCCGAACTGTTGAGCAGATGCAACTCGTTCACCGAGAATGGGTCAGCCTTGATGTTCACTTTCTGCGAACCGTTGGTGGCATCAGATGCTATTGTCATCTTTGCTGTCACTGCTCCATGAGTCTTTGGTGCATAGTTTATAGTCACGCTCTGGCTTGAACCTGCAGCTATGCTGTACGTCTGCTGGCAAGAGAGTTCAGCATCGTCAAAGGTTATTCCCGTGACGTTCAGCGTTGCAGTGCCTGTATTGCTTATCGTGAGATAGCGTGTATATGTGCTCCTGATAGGAATATGGCCAAAGTCTATCTCTGTGGCATTCAACATTATCTTTGGGGTAAGGATTGTTACGCTGCCCGCAGTTGATGTTGAACTGATTGTTGCTCCGCTTGCGTTGCTGAGGACAACCTGTGGGGTAAGGGCATATACTCCCGGTTCTTTGCCGAGAACCAGATCAAACCTCAGCAGTTCGCCATTTGTGCCGTTCAATGCACTCAATGTAAGGCTATATACAAGCAGACGGAGGTTGTCCCCAACTTGTGAAGCACTTACAACATGGCCATTGCTCCGTGCAGAACTGAGAACAACACTGTTCTGCGCATATTTCAGGTAACTGCCTAAAGGAATGGTGATATCCACTGCACTGACGGCATCTGTAGTGCTCAGATCCACTACGACTGTCACTGTGTCTCTCGGGGCACCCTGCACAGATGCCAGCGAAACACTGCTGCTTGCCGCAGCAGCAATGCTCACTGTCATCAATATTGACAGTATTATAATTCTGATTTCTTTCATAAATAGATATTTTTCAAAAAGCCACCGTCCCCGCAGTTCCGCTGCGGGGCATAATTACTTCTGACAAATAACCTTTTCTGTCTGTATCTTCTTGCCGTCAACGGTCAGGGTGACGAAATAGACACCTTGCATCAGTTCGTTGTCGAGACGCCAGTTGACAGTGTTTCCGCCATACGAAGCTGACACACTCTTTGTTGCAATTGTGCGGCCTGTGATGTCAGTCATTACGAACTCTACCTCATGCGCATCACTGCGGCCTACCACATACTGTATGTTTATCTCGTTCCTGAATGGGTTAGGATAGCAATGCATAATCTGCACGCACTCTATTGTGCTGAGAGATGCCGGCAGTTTCTCGATTGCAGCAACGTTGTTGCCCTGAATGTCAGAGAGCACTATTTCCGAAATCTCTGCATCTCCAATCTCAAGCAATGCGTATGTGCCTGGCAGCAAGCTCTTGCCCGACATCGAATATGCCATGAAGAAATATGTGCTGCTGTTCTGCCACATACCAATCTTCTCCATCTCGTCCAGTGCGCTCTGAGGAGTGATGACTGTCGTTGCCGAATCTCCGCTGAGCCGCAACTGCACACCTCCGAGAACTACGTCTGACTGGAGATAGAGTATGCCGTTCTCGATATAGTAATATACCGACTCGCTGTTGACCGAACTTGAAGCCGCATCTGGATTCATCACAAGGTTGATGGTACCTACAACGTCAAGCACGTTGATTACGTTATCGCTATTCACGTCAGCAGCCTCGAAGATGAATGGTTCAGGGTTGCCGCCCATCATGTAGTTCACCTCCGTCACTACATCTGCAACGTCAACTGTCATTGAACCATTTGCATCACCCTTCTGTGCAGTAAGTGGTGTTGCCACTACAGGATTGCTTATCGAGTAGTTGCTCAGCGATGTGGTCATCTGCTTGATGATGTAATAGTATGGCGTACCCGGTGTCACGTTGAAATCTGTGAATGTTGTATCCTGTGCATCTATAAGTTGGGTATTTACCATTGTTGTGTCGAATTTCCAATCACTCATATAGACGTAGTCACCACTTTCATTATAATCCCAACGGTAGTTATAATAAACCGTGTCATGTGTCCATCTGTAAATATTATATCCAAGCAAGTCTTCAAAATCCTCCTCGTCAGTTTCCCATGTCAGTTTCACCTTGCCAAGACCTGCCTCTGCCATAAGCCCTGTTGACATTGAGCCTGTTGCCTGAATGTTGATGTTGAAACGAGTCTTTTCGATAGGTATTTCGAAATGCTCGTTATCCTTTGCGTCAGCAACATAAAAACGATTCAGACCGTCAGATGCAGTCTTGCCATCGATAGTGAACGTTGTATGGTATATTGTAGAGTCTGCCGACCAGTAACCATTTGCGTTTACGGAATGCTGGGTGTAAGGTTCACGTACACCAAATGTGACGTAAGGGGTCACAGCAGTATCCATTGCGCGGCTGAAATAAACATCACAAACATGAGTTCCTACACCGATAGGAGGCAACGAATCAAACTGATCCTGAGCATCCCAGCCATCTACTACAACTTTCCATACAATACCATGCGCCTTTGGATTTGGACGGGTTAGCATGTTGCTTAAGTCATAATGAGAAAAACCATAACCTGTATTTATATCTAATATTTGTTGCCGTGCAATTGACTCTTTGGCTGTACCCCAATAAGAAGGATATTCAGGGTAAAATACATCAGCAGAATAATAATAAGTAAGTCCAAAACTAGGATTTCCGAATATATTATTGGAATAAATAAAACTAGCATTAAGATTATATGAATCTTCAGTAAGACGAAAAGCGTTTACGTTATTATTGTTTATTATATTGCACATATTCGTAAAATCATATTGATGAACGGGTGAATTATTTGTAATTACGCATTTATCCATCAAAGCGTGGTTGGAAATAGAAGAAACATTCTTAGTAAATAAACAATTTGAAACTACACCATTTTCAATCGCAAAATAATTGAATGATATAGACGTTACACAATTTTTAAAAATGGCATATTCAATACAATGATATTTCGATTCACATTTATCTAAAGTATCTTTCATATAATAATAGTCATTACTATACCTGCTATGAGAAACGCATGGATATACACCTCCTAGAACAATTTTGAAAATTCCAGCAGAACCTTCTGCATTTGTAAAGACTATCATACTATCAGGAGTACCTTTAGCTATTAATCTTGCAGAATTAGCAGTATCTAAACTATTTTTCACAAAGTATGCACGTTGCCCGATGGTAATTTCATAATCTCTATAACTACTCCTTAGAGACAATCCAGTATTGTCTTTGAATCTTATTATTGTTCCTGGTTTAATTGTCAATGTAACACCAGCAGGAACTGCCAGATTCTGAGTCACTATATAGTGTACATTAGGATATAGAGTCAAATCCTCAGTAATCATACCACCAATCTCAACACCATTCTCAACTGGGAAATCAAGTTTCTGAACCAGTGTGTCTGCACAGTTGTCGCAAACAGCGAAGAGTGTGATATTTATTATCCTGCCATCTGCCACATCGTTGCTGAGCCTGAAACGGACTGGATTTACAGACCTGTTCTTTGCATAACTGCTCAGGTTCCAACCAAACATTGCGGTATCGTTCAGAATCTCATAAAGGGTTGTGTCCTCATCAACCCAGTCACCCTGATTGTCAAAACCGAATTTCACCCAGAACTTTATGTTCTGTGCGTAACCATACATATTCTTGATTGTAGGGTACCACTCTATTGTCTCGCCTGCATCATAGCGGCCGTCACCATCGCCAGAGATAGTGTCAACCATGTTTATGCCGACGAGTTGCAATGACGGCTGGCGTGTGCTGTTGTTGCAATTATAGACATGCAGCATGTCGATGTTGCCCATGCCATGACGGCTCTGTATAAGGTCACCGAAAAGCACCTCATTATTTACTATATCGCTATCCGACTTGCATTGAAGAAGTCTTGAGATTGCCCCTGCAGCCAGTGGACATGCCATTGACGTACCGTTGAGGGATTTGTAGCGTCCGTTAGGGAAGGTTGAGTAGATACTTGTTCCAGGAGCACGGAGTTCGTAATTATAGAGTTTCGTTTCATCGTATTTTGTATATATAGGTCCATCCTCGTCGAAATTGCTGAAAGAAGCAATAGAACCACCAGCATCCGATGAAGCCTCCACACCAAGCACAAATGATAATGCTGCTGGGTACATTGGTATATTATCATTACGGCCATTCACAGGACACTTATGCTCATATATACAAAGATTATCATTTCCCGCAGCAGCCACCAATACGGCTGTAGCATACGCCCTTCCAAGAGCCTGCTCTTCAGCAATAGAATAACTATATCCACCAATAGACATGCTTATAACGTCTGCCCCGTTTGCAGCGGCATAGTCAATACCACGGATTATTGTTGCAACGTCTCCCGTACCATTGCTCTGCATAACCACTACTGGCATAATCAGTGCGTCTGGGTTTGCTCCGGTGATACCTATCCCATTGTCGCCCACTGCTGCAGCAATACCGGCACAGTGTGTTCCATGACCATTGAAGTCGCCAATAGTCGCACGGTTGTTGACGAAATCCCAGCCGTGAACGTCATCCGCGAAGCCGTTTGCATCGTCATCTTCGTCCTCCTGACCATTCTCCTCGTCACTGTTGGTCCAAATATTCGCCTCAAGGTCTGGGTGAAGGATGTCAACGCCTGTATCGAGTATAGCAATCACCGGCCGTTTGGTTGTCACCTTTGGTTTTGCCCAAAGTGCAGGAAGGTTGATTGCAGCAGGTCCCCACTGCTGGCTGTAGAGGGGTTCCGAAACGTATGCAGTACTGTCAACCTCGCCAGTGCTCATGCAATAGACTATATAGTTTGGCTCGGCATACTCGACGTCCTGAAGAGTCTTCAGTGTATCAATCACTTGGAAAATAGACTTGCGCTGAAGAGTCTGAGTGTTTATCTTCAGTCGATAGAGTTTGCTGAGGTTTTTTACTTCTATGTCATCACCGTTGAAAGCTCTGATTCTTCTTGGCATTGGCTTGCTGCCAGTCATTGGCATAAGCTCCTCGACCGAGTCAACACCGAGAGCTGCAAACATCTGGTCAACAGCATTCACGCTTGATGTCGAGAAACGTGACTTGTTGCGCGAAGGCATGTTCACACGGCTCTGATCCTTGAACTTGATTATGACCTCGTCCGGACGATAGGCATTCATGTTGAACGTTTCGATTTTCACAACTTCGTCCTCATTGTCAGCTGATTGAGCCCAACCAATCATCGGGATGCAGCATAACATTGCGATAATGAGTAGATACTTTTTCATACTTATAATGTTTGAGTTTATATATAAATGATTAAAAAAAGCGCGGCATTCAATCTGTCGCTACATACTGGTATTTGGCATAACCTGAACACTACGATAAACTGAACCCGCACCACTATGCACGGGCATTTTACAATTTATCTCTTCAGTGTTCAAAATCGCCAAATTTCGTATGTAGAAGAAACAAAGCAAAATGCTTATATATATGTCTGTGATTGAATAGATTAACCACTCAAATCAGATTTCCAGCAAGATACATCCAATTTGCGCAGCAAAGGTAAGAATATTTTCTGACTTGGACAAATTTTTAGGAAACTTTTTTGATGATTGTTTTTTGAAGCCCGATTCTTTGACCATCACTGCCTTATTACTCGATCATTGCTCACGATTCCTCACGAATTCTTGTACGATGGTCGAGTAATGGTGCTGTTATTCCCGAAGGGACAGAACAATGTGTCCTTCGAGTTTATTCATAGTACTATACTTATATAAGCGTGTCTCTATTTCGTCACAGATTCCATCGGCAATTCTGGCATGTCACCACTGTCCAGTTGCATCTTCTCGAAGTCGCTACGGAAGAGGCGATCCTGAATGATGCGATAGCGCTCAAACTCCGTTTCAGCATATTTCTTGGCATATTCGTGCGACACTGTGCCGGCATTGTCCAGAAGCGGACGCTCATCGCTTGAAAGATACGAATCAATGCGCCTTGACCAGTCTTCCATCGTCATAGGGATATGCCGTTTAGCACGACTCTCGGCAAACTCAAGGACAGCTGTCACCACACTGCCCAAATCATCCAGCTCGCTTTTCTTCAAGTAATTCTTCGCAATGCTGACATCGGTTTTCACGATCTTTCCGTCAGGGGCGTTCTCCCACGTAGTAAGACCCATGTGCTCCTTGCTGGCATCCGCACGCTCTACAATCAGCTCGGCAGCTGTATGCTGATGAACGGCATAGTGCATCTTGTTCTGTATCTGTTTGTAGAAGAGTCGTGTGGTGGGCGCATCCTTGTTGTAGTCGATGCTGGTGGCGTAGATGTCGGTAAGTTTCAGATAGAGCCGACGCTCGCTAAGGCGGATTTCCCGAATCTCGGCCAACAGGTGCTCGAAATAATCCTCCCCGATGAACGAGCCGTTCTCCATACGCTTGCGGTCCAGCACATAGCCTCGGAGAGTGAACTGCCGCAATATGTAGGTTGCCCACTGGCGGAACTGGGTGGCACGAACTGAATTTGTTCGGTAGCCTACACTGATAATCATGTCCAGATTGTAATACTCCAAATCGTCTTCGACCTCGCCTCTGATGCCACGATTTACGACTGTTGCAAATTTTGCAACAGTCGCTTCCGGCTGCAGTTCACCTTCTCTATAAATATTGGCAATGTGGCGGCTGATAGTCGATTTGTTCTTGTCAAACAATGTGGCAATCGCCGTCTGGGTAGCCCAGATGGTTTCATCCGTATATACCACCTGCACACCATCCTCCTTGTTAGCTGCCACAAAGGTCAGGAACTCCGCTGTGCTGTTACGCACTTCAACAATTTTTGTCATTGTTACATTTTTCAAATTCAAGAATGCCAAAACAAGCGTCGATAAAATATTATGCTGTCAGCCCTCACCCTTATTAGACATCCAATAGGCGCAAGTTTGCGATTGCAAAGGTAGAAAATATTTCTGACTTGGGCAAATGTTTCGGAATTTTTTTTGATGATTGCTTTTTGAGAGGTATGGTACCAGCTGTATCACCGTCATTTCTACATAGTTGACAAAAAACACGAGTGATTTGGGTTAAATCAGTAAAGACGCTGTGGCTTTTAGCCAAATCAAAACGTAAAATGTTAATTATTTTAACACCGCAAGACAGTTTCAAATCACACCTGCACAGCAAGTGAACGCGACTTCAACGAAATTGCCGCAGCGTAACTGCATGTCCCATCCACCTCCCATCATGGTCCCATTTTTGATGAGACTTTCGTGAGTGTTTTCTGGGTGTTTCTGTGTCAGCGCGACAATGCCGTTGAAGCACTGTTGTTGCGACGTTGTCTTTACGCTGCAATCTGGCAAAGATAAATCTTTACACATTTTAACAATAAAACGTGCACAACATGCTTTATGATTTGTTTGTGATGATCAGAATATGGCAATACTTTAGTGCCAGATCCATTCTGGGCTAATGACCGATTTGGATGAATAATAAAATAGCTCAAGTTTCGCAAGTTACAATAAGCTCTGTAAGAGCGAAATAGTATAGCACAGGGCGTGAGCCCTGTGTAAAAATGGTCAATGCGTTAATAGAGTGCCGTAGGTACGACAGAATTAAATAACACATACGGTGAAAATAAA